>NZ_CP027786.1:1209321-1511652 GCF_003795145.1 Tetragenococcus koreensis
GATATGTTTGTTTTGGATAACTGTATCAACACACAGGTAATCTACTTTAAGAGTATCTATATTTTCTGTTTGGGTCACAACTCCAACCCCTAATAATTGCTCATCATCAAAAGCACCAAGTAAATAAGTATCTTTTTCTTTATAAAGATCTTCATCGTAAATACTTAAGCCTAAAGGAAGTCGCATCACTTTATCTCGTAGGTCAAGTGTTTGTTGGTATTCTTGTGTACCATATTGTATTTCTTTAATTATCAATTTTGATCCCTTCCTATTTTTATTCAAAGAACATTATAAGTCAGCTTAGAAAAGCAAGTCAAACTGTTCTTACTCACCAGGGCTTTGTTTGTAATTAACCATTGAAACTAATAAAATGGAAATATAAGAAATAAACCCTAATATAATGGAGGTAAAATGATGAATGACAAAACTGTAGTATTAAATGGCAGCGTGGTAAACTACGACGGCAACATCGACTATTCAAAAATTGCATCTGAAGTTGTCGTTTATGATGAAACACCCGAAGATAAAATCTTGGAACGTGTCGAAGGATTTAACATCGTCGTAACAAAAGAGATGCCCGTGTCTGGTGACATTATCCGAAAATTTCCCGATAGTGTAAAAATGATTTGTGAAGCTGGGACGGGATACAACAACATCGACATGGATGCTATTCATGAAAAAGGCATTGTTTTATGCAACATTCCAGCATACAGCACACAAAGAGTGGCCCAAACTGCGATTATGTTCATTTTAAATCTAGCAAGCTCTATGCAAAAACAAATTCGGATGCTAGCAGCTGGAAACCATGATAACTTCCAAAAACACTTAATGGTAGACCATGTGGAAGTAAACGATAAGACTTTAGGCGTGATTGGATATGGTAATGTAGGTAAAGAAATTATCAAAATCGCTCAAGCAATTGGAATGAAAATTATAGTCTCTACTAGAACGCCACGAGACGATAAAAACGGCATTCATTTTACTACAAAAGAAGAAGTCTTTAAGCAAAGTGATTTTATTTCCCTTAACTGCCCTTTAAATGATTCAACCAAGCACACAGTTAATAAAGATACCTTAGCTATGATGAAGCCGACAGCTTATTTAATCAATACAGCACGTGGAGGTCTAGTTGATGAAAAAGCATTGATTGACGCCATCCAAAATAATGTCATCGCCGGTGCTGGTTTAGATGTGCAAGAAAAAGAACCTTTACCTGATGATAGCCCGCTATATGATATGGACGATGTTATTGTCACACCACACATGGGTTGGCGCGGTCTCGAAACTAGAAAACGTTTATTAACATTGATCCAAAACAATATCAGTGCTTTCGCTAAAGGAGAACCTATTAATCGAGTCGATTAAATACCATGATAAGTTATTTGTCTGAAAATAATTTATAACACAAAAACCTCTTGTTTTTGTAGCGTTTATTAATTCTACAAAAGCAAGAGGATTTTTTTGCTGTTTTATTTGCTCGTTTAAATGAATAGCAGAAAAACAATTTAGAATATTAATTTCCTAATTGGCATCATCTGTGCCGTTTCTTTTCTTTTATCATTTTAATTTGATAACAAATGGGCCGAAAATATAATAAAGCGATAGCGACAATCGTTACTAACATAAAAACAGTAAAGCTCAAATCTGAAAATACATACATTAAAATAAGTAAAAATGATAGTAGACCTGACGCACCTGCATAAAGCCAGGCTTCTTTCTCCGACTTAAAATACTTCATTCTGAAACACCTACCTCAACTTATACGGTCCACACTTTCATCGTAACAAAAATTCAACTCACAGATAAGTGTCTTTTTTGATGAACACGACAAGTAAGTTTTGTATTTATAACTTAGTAGCGTCACTAAAATGGCACTAAATGCATTACGGCAGGCAACAAGTAAACGAATGAAATAAAGGAAAACGAATTGAACTAGTGCCCTTTTTTCTTCTCCATTTTTTTCTTTTGTTTCAATTCATATTTTTTCTTTTTTAATCGTTCCTTTTTTATCCTAGAACGTTTCTTTCTTGCTTTTTTCATTTGTTCTCTAGACTCAGTCATTGCTAATTGTGCTTTAGTTGATACTACTGACCTTCTTTTTTCTTTATTTATTTTCCGTTGCATTTTCTTAGGGTTTATTTTTTTATCTACTGCATCTGCTTTAATAGATACAGAATGATTATTCAACTTTTCATCATTTCTAGTAATTAGCTTTTGCAGTTTAAAATAAATAAAATCCTCTACTTCTTTATCTTTTGGCTCTGGGCCAAAGACATACTTGCTAGCCCTATAATCACCTTGAATGCTTTCATATTCAACCAGTCCACACCAAAAACTACCATCAAAATAAATTGTTAATTTCATAACAATCCCCTCCTCTTTTATACTAAAAGGAAATGGACAACCCGAGGGGGCAGGTTACTGACATAAAGTAATGCTTATGGACTACCAACCATAATGTGTTTTTATTCCTTATTTATATAATAAAACACTTATCCCCTTTTTCAAGTGGAATATCGTATTTTGTATTGAAGAGACTGACTCTATTTCAGGTATTTTTGGTAAGCAAATGCTAAATTTAAGTGGCAAACCATTAGTGAAAGAGCTAAAATTATTGTGGAAAGTAAAAAACGGTAAAAAGTATATCCAAAATAATATACCAACATTTAATTAGGAGTTGATATAGTGAGGCAAGAAAAAATTTTAATTGTAGAAGATGATACGGAAATCAGCCGACTTTTACAAATGATTATTACTCGAATGAATTTACACGCTATCCCTGCTTATTCAGGTACAGAAGCTATGTTTCAATTAGAGAAACAAACATTTGATTTAATTTTGTTAGATTTGATGTTACCTGGACTAACTGGCGAAGAAGTATTAAAAGAGATTCGTAAAAAAACCGATATTCCAGTGCTTGTTCTGTCAGCAAAAAATCAAATCGAAGATAAAGTGACATCATTGAAAATGGGAGCAGATGATTACGTAACAAAACCTTTTAACCAAGAAGAAGTTGCAGCAAGAATCGAAGTTCAATTACGGAAAAAAACTGAAATAAAGACTACACAGCTAGAGTGGCGTGGGTTAACTTTAGACAAAATAGGATTAACAGCGTCATTGTTCAAACGAGAGTTATCGCTAACCAACGCTGAATTTGATATTTTGAGTTTGCTTATGCAGCATCCAGAACAAGCTTTTTCAAAAAGAAGAATTTACGAAGCTATTTGGAAAGGCACCTACATTGGTGATGACAACACCATTAGTGTGCATATTTCTAACTTACGAAAAAAGTTTGCTAAAGTCACAAAGGACGAATATATAAAAACTGTTTGGGGCATTGGTTTTATGTTAATTTGATATCTTTACGATTTCTTTATGTTTTGCTTAAAGTTTATTAAGTAGAAATCAGCTAGGCTAAATATATCAAAACAAAGGGAGCCTGAAATGAAAACAATTATTCAAACAAATCAACTAACCAAATCATTTCGTCACGAAACAGCCATACATCCACTTGATTTCACTTTACAACAAGGTGAGATTTGCGCATTGATTGGAAAAAACGGCGCAGGAAAATCGACTTTTTTCAAAATGCTGTCTGGACAAATTTTGCCAAGTTCTGGTGATATCGCACTGTTTGGTCAATCTGGGAAAGACTGTGGACTTTCACGAAAGCGAATAGGTTTTATCGTTGAAACACCTACGTTTTTTTCTGATTTCACAGCCAGACAAAATTTAGAATACTTCCGCATTCAACGGGGAATTGCTGAGAAAAAACAAATCCAAAGGGTCTTAGAAATTGTCGGATTAGCACAAGAAAAAAAGAAAAAGTTCGAACAATATTCATTAGGTATGAAACAGCGTTTAGGGTTGGCACTTTGTTTATTAGGAAACCCAGATTGCTTAATCTTAGATGAACCAATTAATGGACTAGACGCAGAAGGAATTAAAGAAATTAGAGAGTTATTGTTCAGATTAAACCGAGAACAACAAATTACGATTCTAATATCGAGTCATATTTTATCAGAATTATCTTTACTAGCCACACGTTTTTTATTTATCAAGCAGGGAACGATCATCGAAGATATTAGCAGTGAAACGCTCCATGAAAAAAGCAAAAAGCAATTAAAAATCCATACAGCCAACCTTTCAAAAGCTGTACAAATATTGGAACGTACCTACCCAGATATTGATTATAAAGTTCTACCAGATAATTACTTAGCTTTGCAAAATTATGTCGATAAAAGTCAAAAAATCAATCGTTTATTGGTTAAAAATGAGATTTTAGTTGACGAATTTCGTGTTGAATCATTAGCGCTAGAAGATTATTTTTTGACCTTAGAGGAGGAAACAAACCAATGATTGCCTATCTGAAAAGTGAGAACTACCGTTTTCTAAGAAAAAGTAGTATATATACAATTAGTGGACTGTGTCTAATTCTAATAACTGCTGCAGCATTTGTCCTGAAATATTTCGATATGACCGATAGTACTTTCCCATACGGAAATGCGCATTTTTTCTATTCGAATATTTTTGGTTTATCCAGTTTAATTTTATTTATTTCTGTATTAGTCAATTTAATTTTAACAGGAAAAGATCGCTTGGTTTTAAAACAATCTATTGCATTTGGACTTTCTCGTCAAAAAGTATTTTGGGCAAAATTGTTTGTAACACTGAGCTATTTTATTCTTTTATGCTTAGTTGGCATTGCATTGACCATCTTACTAGGCAGCTCGATATTTCCCTATGAATCTGGTGTATTAACTGCTTATTTTGCTGCTCTAATAAATATCGCTCCCATTATCCTAAGCGGCTTTATCCTAGCACATGTGTTAATGCTGACATACTCAAACGAAGTTATCGTATTTGGTATCTTATTACTTGTTTATAGTTTTCCAGAAAGCATTTTGCAAGGACTTAGTAATTATAGTGAGATCATCCGTGTATTCAGTAAATATGTCCCTAGTACACTATTAACAGATAATTTGTATCGATTCATGGATTTACGTATAGAATTTGATTTTTCCGCATGGATCGTAGGTGGTATCATTAGTTCGATCTCGTTAATAATTGGCGTAATGAAGTTTAACAAAAAAAGTATTGATTAGGAGAAAAACACGTGAATATCTGGGTCATTTTATTCGTGGTTGTTTTTGTTTTATTGATTATTAGCGAAATAAATCGTTACTTACAAAAACAAACAGTACGTGCATTAACAAAACAAATTGAAAATATTCATACCAATTTTGGTACAAACGAATTACTAAAAACACAAGTTCAATCCAAGAATCTGGTGGCTTTTGTTTCTGCAATGAATCGGTTATTACTACGCTATAAAAAAGAGCAACAACATTATGCAAAAAAAGAACAAGAACTTCGCAAAGAAATAACCAATATTTCTCACGATTTACGCACACCATTAACTTCTATCAAAGGTTTTACTGAATTGTTACAGTCGGAAAACTTTTCGTCGCATGAAGAAAAAGAGTACTTAGATATTATCTATAGAAAAGTAGTGTTATTAACGAAATTAACGGATTCATTCTATGTGATTTCTCAAGTAGAATCAAACGACTACCCGATTCAAAAAGAGAAAATAGATTTAAACCAATTAGTGATTGAATTAATGATGAGCTTTTTTGAGGAATTTAACGAAGCATCGTTACAAGTCTCAGTGGATGAGGTAAACCTTTCGGAGATTACAGCCGATTTAAAAGCAACAACACGTATCCTTACAAACTTAATTCAAAACGCAATTCGTTATGCAAAAAGTTATTTTCGTATTGCTTTTTCTGAAGATGATCAGTTTGTTATATTGACTTTCACTAACGACGTTCATGAATTTGATGAAACGCAATTAAACACTATTTTTAAACGCTCCTTTAGTATGGAGCCAAGCCGTTCTAAAGGTCAAACTGGATTAGGTTTATATATTGTAAAAAAGTTAGTTGAAAAACAGAATGGAAAAGTAAAAGCAGCAATTAACAATAATGAATTTAAGCTATCACTTTATTTTCTAAAATGACTAAAAACATCATACTGTCGAAAAAAAGTACTTCATCACAATGATGAAGTACTTTCTACACTTTAAAAACTCTTTACCAAAAACTTCTTGGTGAGGCTGTTTAATACACATATCCAAAGCCTTGGCATCTTTTACGCTTATCGTTTCACTTGCTGCAAATTTCGAAATTACATAAGCATTAATGCGAATGATATTTCTTTCATCTAAATAAAGCATGACCTGTCTCCGATCTAATGATCAACTAGCTTAGTCAACAGTTCACTATATTGTTCTATCGTTTCTGAAGTCGCATCTTCGGCATCAACTGTTGGAACATCCTTGATTATTTCCACCCGATTATCTTTTATGATATATCTAACAGCATCGCCGGGTTCTATATTTAATGACTCCTGAACATTTAACGGAAGCGTTATAATATTGCTACTACCTGGTCTACGAACTTTATAAGACGCCTTAGTTGGCTTGCTATTATTAGTCATCGGCATTTTCAATTCCTCCTTTGCAAAAAAGAACAATTATAAAGAGCTCTTACAACGCCTCACAAGTTTATTATGTACAGTATATACTTATCAGAATAAAATACATTAAGATGAATGTATCATTTTTTGTTAAATACTTCTACAAAAGAGATGGGCAACTTTGCTAACTTTTAATACACAGTGATTTGTAAATCTTTAAAGAACCCTTCTGTGCCAACATCGACCCAAAGTCCTAAAGCACCCTTATTATGTTCCCCATGCTTTAAATCATTTACTATCAGTACAGGTTGTTTAGCATGGTTTAAATAAAGCTTTGCACTGCGACCTTCTACTTCAATTTTCATGTCTATCCATTCATCCAATCCAATATCAGCATAGCTTTCGTATTCTCCTGGACTTTCTTTATGGTTAATGGCAAATCCTACAACTTTGACTAAGGACCAACCTTCCTTGATTCTAGGCGTCTTTACTTCTGTATAAATTAATTGTTCAGTGCCACCTGCTTCGTACACGACGATCGCTTTCATAAACTATTCCTCCAAATTTGATAGACTGGGCCAGATATTGCTTAAATATTCGATAAGTGTAATATAGGATACGGTCTGTTTTGATCATCTGTCTGAGAACGAGCAGAAATGTGGAAACCATTTTTTAAATAAAATTTCTCAGCCACAGTATTTTGTTCATTTACATCAACACTAGTAATGCCATATCTTGTGATTAATTCTTGCAAAATAGCTGTTCCATAACCTTTAGCTGTAAATTGGGGATCGATAAAAAGCATCTCCAAATGATTTTCGTTTTGCCCGCTAAAAGCTAGCAAGTTACCCCCATCATACCAAAGGTGAATATCTAAAAAAGGAAAATAACTTGGAATTTCTTCCCGAATTTGATTTTTATCTTCTTGCTTTAAAAAATCATGAGTCGCGGTAACGCTTCTATCCCATAATTCAATGATTTGTTGCTCATCTTGTTTGGTGGCAGTTTTATTGGTTAACATATTTTCTCCTTAAAGGCAATTTTATAGTACGTAGGCAAGATGCTTCTTTTAGCTATTATCGGACATTGCTATTAAACAGTTTTGACCTATCCTTACAGTAAAGTTATAAAAACAACTCTTTTTTATTTTAACATCTAGCTTTCAAGACGCACATCTTTAAAACTTTCGTTTACTCTCATATCAATAAAAAAAGAGACCCCCAATATATGGAAGCCTCTTACATGGTTATTCTAATCCAATTAAATAATCGTCATCGCTCATCGCTTCAACGTTCCCTAAAAGATAACCATTCCCAACTTGTGAGAAGAAATCATGGTTGCTGGTACCTGTCGAGATCCCATTCATAACGATTGGGTTAACATCATTGGCGCCATCAGGGAATAGCGGGTCTTGCCCCATATTCATTAATGCTTTGTTGGCGTTGTACCGTAAGAAAGTTTTGACTTCTTCTGTCCAACCAATGTCGTCATAAAGTTGTTCTGTATAACATTCTTCATTTTCATATAATTCATAAAGAAGATCATACATCCAATTTTTCAACTCTTCTTGTTCTTCTTCAGATAATTCATTGAAGCCTAGTTGGAATTTATAGCCAATATACGTTCCATGAACGGATTCATCGCGGATGATTAACTTAATAATTTCAGCGACATTTGCTAATTTGTTATTTCCTAGATAATACAACGGTGTGTAAAATCCGGAATAGAAAAGGAACGTTTCTAAAAAGACACTCGCAATCTTTTTTTGTAAAGGTGTGCCGTTTTTATAAATTTCATTAATACGTTCTGCTTTTCTTTGTAAATAGACATTGGTATTTGTCCATTCAAAGATATCATTGATTTCAGTTTTCGTATTTAAAGTACTGAAAATAGAAGAATAACTTTTAGCATGGACAGACTCCATAAATTGAATGTTGTTTAAGACCGCTTCTTCATGAGGAGTCCGAGCGTCTTCTCTAAGACGCTCCATCCCACTTTCTGATTGCACGGTATCTAAAAGAGTCAAGCCACCGAATACATAACCAACCAGTTGTTTTTCTTGTTCACTTAAGCTGCGCCAGTCATCTAGATCGTTAGACAGAGGAATCCGCGTATCCAGCCAAAATTGTTCGGTTAATTTTTCCCATGTTGATTTATCGATTATATCTTCGATTTCATTCCAATTAATGGCTTCATAATAAGTGTTTGCCATTTTTTGCGCCTCCTTGTTTGCCACGTTTAGATGACACAGCTTTCACATTGATTGCTGCCGATTTCTTCTTCATCTTCAGTAAACGTACGTACATAATAAATTGATTTGATGCCCTTATGAAAGGCGTAATTTCTTAAAATATTCAAATCACGGGTCGTTTGTTTATTGGTATCAGTCTTCCATTCATAAAGTCCTTCTGGAATTTCTGAACGTAAGAATAGCGTTAAACTCATTCCTTGATCCACATGCTTTTGTGCTGCAGCGTAGATATCAATAACTTTACGCATATCCGTATCGTATGCTGATGTATAATAACCAATCGTATCATTATCCAAATGAGCAGCTGGATAATAAATTTTACCAATTTTCTTTTCTTGGCGTTCTTCAATCAAACGCGTAATTGGGTGGATACTAGCACTTGTATCATTGATATAAGAAATTGAGCCTGTTGGTGCAACTGCTAAACGGTTTTGATGATACAAGCCGTGTTTTTGCACTTCATCACTAAGTGCTTGCCAATCTTGGGCACTTGGAATAAAGACACCTTCAAATAAAGACTGCACTTTATCAGATTTGGGTTGTGGAGCATTGTCAATATAAGAAGCAAAATAGCTACCATCAGCATAGTCAGACTTTTCAAAGTTGTGGAACGTAACGCCCCGCTCTTTGGCAATATTATTGCTTTCAACTAGCGTCCAATAATTTAACAACATGAAATAAAGATCCGTGAATTCAATGGATTCAGGAGAACCATATTCCATATGATTTTTAGCAAAATAACTGTGCAACCCCATTGCTCCTAAACCAATCGTATGGTTTAAATGATTCCCATTTTGGATCGTTGGCACGACATCAATGTCAGAAGTATCCGTAACAAAAGTTAAAGCACGTGTCATTGCTTGTACCGACTTCCCAAAGTCAGGACTGTCCATTAAGTTACCGATATTGGTCGATCCCAAATTACAACTGATATCAGTACCCAACACTTCATAATCTTGTTTACCATTAATGACAGAAGGTTTTTGTACCTGCATAATTTCTGAGCATAAGTTACTCATAATAATCTTGCCGTCAATTGGGTTGGCACGGTTAGCCGTATCAATATTGATAACATAAGGATAACCCGATTCTTGTTGCAATTTAGAAATTTCATCTTCTAATTCACGCGCACGAATTTTAGTCTTGCGAATATTTGGGTTATGCACCATACGATCATATTCTTCGGTAATGTCCACATAAGAGAAAGGAACGCCATATTCTTTTTCTACACTGTAAGGACTAAATAAATACATGTCTTCATTGTTTTTGGCTAATTCGTAAAATTTATCTGGCACTAGTGTCCCTAAAGAAAGAGTTTTAACCCTTACTTTTTCATCTGCGTTTTCTTTTTTAGCTGATAGGAAACTGATGATATCTGGATGGAAAACATTCAGATAAACCACACCAGCGCCTTGACGTTGGCCTAATTGATTGGAGTAGCTAAAACTATCTTCAAACAATTTCATTACCGGTACCACACCACTAGCAGCACCTTCATAACCTTTAATCGGCGCTCCTGCTTCCCGTAAGTTAGATAATGTAATTCCTACACCGCCGCCAATACGAGAAAGTTGTAAAGCAGAGTTAATGCCGCGTCCGATAGAGTTCATATCATCGGTCAGCTGTACTAAAAAGCAAGAAACCAACTCACCGCCGCGCTTTCTACCTGCGTTTAAGAAAGAAGGCGTCGCTGGTTGATAGCGTTGATGAATCATTTCATCCGCCAAATCAAGCGCTAGCTCTTCATCCCCATCAGCGAAATATAAAGCATTAATCGCTACTCGATCTTCATAGCTTTCTAGATATTGACTACCATCGTTTGATTTTAACGCATATTGCGAATAAAACTTATAAGCAGCCATAAATGAATGAAAATGAAAATCTTGTTCCTTTAAAAAGGCATAGAATTTTTCAAGAAATTCCGGCGTATATTTTTTGATAAATGTTTCATCTAAAAATTCATTTTCAATTAGATAATTTATTTTATCCGTAGCAGAATCAAATTTCATGGTATTTGGCTCTACGTTTTCTTTGAAGAAAGCGTCTAGTGCTTCTTGGTCCTTATTTAATGGAATTTGTCCGTTAACTGGACGATTAATTTCATTATTAAGTTTAAAGTAGCTGACGTCTTTTAATGTTTTTAAACTCATGCGTACACAACCTTATCTATAAAAATAATGGGACTAAAACAAAAAAGAAGGACTTGCTAGTCAAAAGAGACGGACAAATCCAAGTCTTTTTTTGTATTTGATCAAAGAATTGCTCAGCTTGCTAATTGACGCAATTGATCTGGACGGAATCCAACGACTGTTGTAGCGTCCGATGTAATTACAGGAACACTTTGAAAGCCTTGTTCTTTTAACCAATCAAGTGCATTGGGTTCATTATCGATATTAACTTCTTCAAAACTAATATTATTTTCAGCTAGGAAGCGTTTTGTCATTTTACATTGCATACAATTATTTTTAGAGAATAGTGTAATATTCATGGTGATTCCTCCTCGGTATTTCGTTTAATCAACTGTGTCTATCATATAATGAGTGGTTAACAAAAGTCAACAACAAAATACCATATCTAGTGTTTGTGAATGTCAAAAACACTAATTGTTGTGTTTTATCCACAATTTTTTAAAAGTTTTTTGCTGATAAATGAGGAGTTTGCGACGTCTTTTGTACTAAAAAAAGCACGAAAAAATGTTTAAAAAAATCCGATTGTGAAATCCATCTCAATAGGAAAATTTATCTCACTTTAATAAAAATTTTATTCATCCATTTGCTGTTCAAACATCGCTTTACGTTCTTCAAAAGAAACTTCTTTATGGACTTGATGTAACATCCATTGATAACCAAAAGTATCTGCTACTACTGCATTTGTTACGCCAAAATCAGACATATCAGTTAGCGGCATTAATTCTTGCCAACCATGATCAAGTGCGCGCTGAAAAGTTTCTTTAATATCAGGAACCATTACATTTAACCAAATTGGTACAATAGTTTCTTGAGGAGCTTGCATTCCAGCTTCAGGATTTTCATCTAGTAGATGAATTCGCGTACCATAAATCGTAAATACGACTTCATTTTGCCCCTTAGGAAAATCTGTTTTTTCAATTAGTTCTGTCTCAAAAATTTCTTGATAGGTTGCAAAAGCTTGTAGCGCATCGCTTACAACGATGTCAATTTCTACTCCTGTATACATAATAATAACTCCCTCCGTTTTTTTCTTAATAAGTTTAACATAGTAGATAAACTTCAACAATTTTTCGCGCGAAAAATAGTGTTTGAAAAATGACAAAGGTTCTTGCATTTTTTTACGCTCAATGATAATATAATGAGGTACTTAAAAAGCGGGCTGTTAGCTCAGTTGGCAGAGCAGTTGACTCTTAATCAACGGGTCGAGGGTTCGAGCCCCCCACAGCCCATGGGTGCCAAACCCACGAGGAGAAGAATGTTGGTGCGAAAGCATTTTGAAAACATTTCTTGCTCCTCTTTTTTTGTGATTAAATAATTATCAACTTGTTATTCATGGATTTAGATGGTCTAGAATCCCCACAGAAATTTCTTCTATTCTTACGCAGAGGGCTGTGAAGCGTTCAGGTTAGATATATCATTTTTTTCTCATGCCTTGGATTAACATGCCTAGAATAAGGATTGATAAAATAACAAAAACGACTAAATTAGTCTGGTAGCCTGCCAATGTTCCTTTCATTAAAGAGACATATTCACCTTGCATTAACCCCATAATTGAAGCACTTAAGGCAATACCTAATGAACCAGCATAAGATTGAGCTGTCATATAAATTGAATTTCCATCATCTACCATTGTTCTCGGTAATTTTGATAAGCTAAGTGTCATTATATTACTATAGCTTAATCCTAAACCGATCATAAAAGACCCATACGTGATTGCTAAAAATTGCGGACTTGGTTTAACTATGACCATTAGAATAAAGCTAACGAGTATCCATATTGCTCCGCCAAAAATCGGAATTCGTTGCTTTAATTTATCATAGATTATTCCACCGAAAATGGATACTAGCCCATTTACAATGGCTGCTGGCGTAACTAACAAACCTGCTATCGCCGTATTTTGATTAAACCCCAACTGTAACACATTAGGAATAAGATACGATATACTCAATGACATTAGCTGCAACAAGAAAAAAGAAAGTAATAGCTGTATAAATCCTCGCTTCTTAAAAATTGTCAAATTAAGTAATGGTTCGCTTTGTTGATTTTCATGTTTTATGAAGGATATTACAAAAATGACGACTAACCCACCGAGCGCTAATCTCAATAGATTCGAAAAAGAAGACGAAGTGATACTGTTAATCAACAAAAGACCGCTTAATAAAACAACTGCTAATCGTATGCCCCCCTTAATATCAAATTGGTTCCTTCCAACTTGAATATCTTGTTCAATGTATTTCTCACCTAATAAGTACGCAATGATTATCATTGGAATTAAAAACGCAAAAACGAATTTCCAATGAAAATGTTGCGAAATGAGACCTCCATAAATAGGGCCAACTGCTGGCGCAAATGCGAGTACAAGGCTTCCTAATCCCATAAATGTCCCAAGCTGCTTTCTTGGCGCTTGACTGATAATTACCGAAAACATCAATGGTAATACTAATCCATTCGCAACCCCTTGAATTAGCCTTCCTAAAAGTAGTGTTAAAAAGTTGTTTGAGAGAATGACTAACATTGTTCCAGCGAAAAAACTACCTGTAGCCATACGAAAAAGCGTAATAATTTTAAAACGTTTCCTAAAAAAAGCTCCGAAAGGAATAATCACAGTTGAAACTAGCATATATCCACTGGTCAACCATTGAACGACTCCGCTAGAAATTTGGAATTGCTGCATTAGTACTGGAAATGTAATATTTAATGCTGTCTCAATCACAATTCCCAAAAAGCTGATGATCCCAAGAGCTAAAATGGCAAAAATTAAACGTTTATTTTTCATCAACATTCCCCTTCTTGTTAATGAATAGCACATAAAAATACGTTAAGTCCCTAGCCTATTCTTTTTTAAAGCTATCATTAATTACGTGTTCACTTTTTATTGTTCCTCTATTTATAATTATAGTTAATTATGATAAATTAAACAGGACATATGTCCGCTTTTTAATTTAACCTGTTAGGAGAGAAATCCTTTGAATAACCAAGAATTGAAGCATACCCAACAACTCCTCAATGATATGAATTTGTCTGATATATATACGAACGAGGTTCTCACTCGCTCCATTTATTTACACTTTACAAATAAGTTACAGGTTATCCATTCAAGTGATCCTCTTGATGCGCTCTTTTTTATTTTAATCGGAAAGGTTTTTGTTACTTCTTATTCTTCAAATGGTGATAAAGTAATCATAGATAATATGAAATCAGGTGAGTTTTTTGGGGACATTGAGCTTTACAGTGGTAAAGTGTCTTCCTTACATAATATCGTTTCTACGCCCAATACAATCATTCTAAAAATTCCTGCAAAAATAGTCAGGAAACAGCTTAATTATCATATTCCTTACTTAAACTTTATGTGCGTTAAATTAACAGAGAAGTTAACAAATACTTCCTCTAATTATTCTAAAACTTTACTTTTACCTGCTAAAAATAAACTAGCTCGTTACATCACTGAACAATTTGAATTAACGCAACATGATGACATCCCTTTTTCAGTGAAAAGAGTATCGGAAATTTTGGGAATATCTGACAGGCATCTTCGCAGATTAATACAAGAATTAGAAAAAAACGAATTAATATCCAAAACACGTTCACATTTAAAAATTATAGACCTAAAAACATTGTATAGTTTAGCAAACCTTTAAATTAACTATAAGTAATAAAAAAAGAAGCATGAAATTTTTCATACTTCTCTTTATTACTTTTATCTATTGTTAAATTTATTGGTTTTACTGTACTAGAAAATAGAACTGTATATCAAACAAACTTTACACTTACAACAAATAATCACTCGTGACCCCTATCAGCTCTTCAATAACATGACTTCCATCTTCCACCGACGGATTTTCATCAGATAATGCTACCGCAAGGTATTCATTATCTCCTTGCGATACTTTCCCAATGCTCGTAACAATCCATTCACCACTTACACCATCAGTTAACCAGCCATTTTTGAAAGAAACATCATCTGAACCGGCATAGACGCCCCAACTTTGATCTTCATCGATTTGAGTCATCAAGTCGATGATATAGTCTTGGGATTCATCTGAAATATAATCGGAAGGTAAATATAATTCTTTCAACAATTTCATTTGATCTGTAGCCGTTGTCGTACTGTTTCCCCAGTTTCCTAAGTTCACTGTTGTATTGCTCATACCTAACTCATCAAAGATGGTTTGTAAAGATTCAAACCCACCTAAAGATTCATTTAAAAGTGCTGAAGTCGCGTCATTATCACTACTTAAAATCATAGAAGATAGACGTTGCGTCTCTTCTTCTGTTAGCTCTTCTTGATTGATTTCTTTCTCGTGGAATAACAACATAGCGACTGCTACCTTGACAATACTGGCGGTTTCATAGAGACGATCTTCTTCATCATTGGTATACCTATAGGTTTCTTCTGTATCGAGATCATAAACCATAAACTCTAAAGAATTAGGATACTCTTCTGCTAATTGATCTCCTGTTTGCTGCAATTGTTCTTCGAGATTATCTTCCTCTTTTTGCGGTTCTTTTGCTACTTCTGAACGGGTAGTCGTTGTACTTTCGGCAGTTTCCTCTTCATTTATCTCCACGGAATCTTCGTACCAAAACCCAATCGCCAGAAGTAAAATAATTCCTAATAATACGGGTAAAATTTTTAAAAATTTATTCATTCTTTTGCCTCACTCTATTTTTTATTCACTTCTAAGAAGCCTTAGTGTTACCTTGTTCTTCCACAAAATAAACTTTGTACCAAACAAGGAAAGAATAAATCGTCCAAATTCTACGCCGTGCATCAATTTCTTGTTGATAATTACGATCTAACAAATCTAATATTTTTTCTTGGTCAAAAAACTCAGCTGCAAAATCAGCCGCAAATATTTCTCGTACCTCTTTATAAAAACGTTCTTCATGTAACCAATCTTTAATCGGCACTGGAAAGCCTAACTTTTTACGGTTGGCCCATTCCTCAGGCAAGTGGCGGTGCGCTGCTTTACGAAAAGCGTACTTCGTATTTTTACTATTTAACAAATACTTGGATGGGATTTTTTCGGCTACTTCCATTAAACGGATATCAAGCAGAGGCGTCCGTGCTTCTAAAGAATTCGCCATGGTCATTTTATCTGCTTTTAATAAAATATCTTTAGGCATCCATTGGTGCATATCTAGGTATTGCATTTTCTTCAACTCCGGCAAATCAGGTACTTTTTGGTATTGCTTATCGACAATGTCATGCACGGATTCGCTTTGTTGATAGGCTGGTTGTAAGTAACCAACTGCTTCGTCTTCATCAAAAACTTTGGCTTGTCCAATAAAGAAGTCTTCCACAGGTGCTGTGGATTGATATAAATGGAGTCTCCCATGAAAATTACGGGTATTTTTTAACCGACTTGCTAAACGATAACGTGATTTTCTAGGCAGCTTTTTCAACCCTTGGGCAAAGACACGCACCATTTTTGAATTGGAAGAAAATCCATATTCTGTATACCCTGCGAATAGTTCATCTGCCCCTTCACCTGAAAGAACAACTTTGACATGTTCTCTTGCGAGTTTCGCTAAAAAGTAAAGCGGGACACAGGAAGCATTGGAAGATGGCTCATCTAAATGATATTGAATCGTAGGAAACGCCTCAAAGGCTTCTTCTGATTCGATGACGCGTGAATAGTTGTTTAGGTTTAAAATGTCTGTTAATTTTTTTGCTTCGGATGATTCATTGTAAGTGTGTTCACCAAAGCCAATCGAAAACGTATAGTTAGGTTGCGTAAGTGTTGTCACTAGACTAGAATCCACCCCACTGGAAAGGAAAGTTCCCACTTCCACGTCACTTACTAAATGGGCCTCAGTAGTTTCTTGAACTGCTTGGTCGATCATGTCAATTGCTTCATCTTCAGTCATTTTTTCTTCAGTATATTGAGGATCCCAATATTGTGTAAATGTTACTTGTCCATCTTTGACAAAAAAATAGTGACCTTCTGGGACGCGATAAACATCTTTGAAAAATGTTTCATCTGTAGCAGGATATTGAAAGGTCATGTACGGTTTTAGAGCTCCTGGATTGATCCTTTTTTCAAATGCTGGATGATCCAAAAAGCTTTTAATTTCGGATCCAAACATAAAGGTATCATTTTTGTGGTAATAATATAGTGGTTTGATACCAAAATGATCACGTGCGCCGAATAGTTCTTGTTTTTCTCGGTCCCAAATGGCAAAAGTGAACATCCCACGTAATTTTTTTACGATTTCCGTTCCATATTCTTCATAGCCATGCAAGATAACTTCAGTATCTGCATTGGTCTTAAAAATATGCCCTTTTTCTTGCAGATCTTGTTGTAACTCTTGATAGTTATAGATCTCGCCATTAAAAATGACTGCTTTGGAGTCATTTTCATTGAATATCGGCTGGTTTCCAGATTTTAAATCAATAATGCTCAAACGACGGAAGCCTAGTGCCCCCCCCCCGTCAATGAATTTTCCCGAGTTGTCAGGGCCTCTATGGGCAATCCGTTCCATCATTTGTTCAATTTGTTCATTCTTTTCTTCAAACGAATATGTATTATTTACAAAACCAACAATTCCACACATATTTTCTTTTAACTCCTTTAACATAAATTAAATTTTTACAGCTATGAATACTATATCATACGTATAATTTTTGAAAACCCTGTCAAAAGTTATATAACAAAAAAGAAAAACAACTCATTCCATTTATAAAACAAGAACGAGTTGTTTCTTTCCTTAATACTTGTCAGCATAGTGCTTTTCTTAGTTATTAAGTAATGTTAAAACATTATTTAATAACTAGATATCTATAATTATATTCCAGAAAATAAACAAAAAATCGTATTCAAAATGTTTATTCATTACCAACATTAATACTGCGGATGCTAAATAATTGTTTTTAACATGATGTCTCTTTATTAAATTATCATTCACCTTCAAGCACTTTTTTCACACTTTTTTTTATGATTTCAACATCGTCAGGATTTTCTCTTTGCAAACTTGTAGCTTCCGCAATAGCAGCAGAATGAGAAGTTTGTACAGACTGTTTTATATCGGGGTCATCAATGGAATCGATATAATCTCGTTGCTTTTCCCAGGCAGCCTTAATGGAGTCATAGTACTCTTCTGCCTTTTCCTCATTTTCAGAATTATCTTCTGAAGTTTCCTCGGTATCTTCATCTGCAGTGTCTTCTGCACTATTTGGATACTCTTGCACGTACTCTACCATATTTTTACTATCTAGATCTTTCTCTCCTGGATTTTCATCAAAGTTTCTAGCAGCTAGGGACATCGTACCTTCGTCATTGTAAAAAAGATAATACGTATCTCCCTCTATTTTTAGTGAATCATCGTATTCTTCATATTTCTCAACCTTCACCTCGGTATTTACCTTAACATCTCGTTTTTCTCCGCCATCTCCAAGAACTGTAATTTCTTTTGTTGGAGCCGATTCAATAGAAACCGGATAAAGCATATGCTCCCCTTCAGTTAAATCAATACTGATCTCGTTTCCAGAATTATTCAAAGCTTTTGTATCTACATTAATAGCTGGGCGTCGTTCATCTTGATTTGTTTCAAATATTTGATGATGAATTGTTTTTCCAGCTGGATCTTTTCCTCCGACGAAATCATCAAGGTCTACGGCATAAGGAAAATCTTCTTCGTCTTCTACACTACTACTTTCTTCAGACGTTTGTTCAGAACTTGATGCTTCTGTAGACTGAGTAGATGTTTCAGTTCGTTTAGAACTAGAACTTTCCGAAGACTGGACAGATGTTTCAATGGTATTAGAAGTTTCAGATACGGCGTCGTTTGCGGTTTCATTTTGTGCACAAGCAGATAGCACCAACATACTAAATAACAACACATAAACTTTCTTCATAATTTTCACACTCCTTATATCAAGTATAGCATAAAATAATTTCCTAAAAAGTGATTAAATACGCTTCAACCCTTCATCGAATTTATTTGAACTGATGGTATGAAAAACTGGTGTTAGCATCGTCGGCTTAACAACTATGATTAACAAATGAGCAAAAAATTATCCTCTATCTAGTGATGTTGTTCGAATAAAACTTTTACTAGTAACTTTAATAAAATAATCCCGCCAGCTTCAAACTGACGGGAAAAATCTATAATTTAAAAATAAATTGCTAAGTCTAAATTTCAGTTTTCTAATAAAATTTTTAAGTTTCTTTATGTTAAAAATACAAACCAACAATAGTGCCTGTTAAAATGGAAGCTAAAGTTGCACCTAGTAGAAGTTTCATCGAAAATCTTGCAACAAAGCCGCCTTGTTTTTCGCTAATTGATTTGATTGAACCAGTAATAATGCCTACAACGCTGAAATTGGCAAAGGAAATTAAATAAGAAGAAATAATCGCATTTCCTTTCGGAGACAATGTTTCCGCCACTTGGTTTAATTCTCCTAGAGCTGCAAATTCATTCGTTAAAATTTTGGTCGCCATAAGGCTTCCTACTTGAGTAATATCTTCTGATGGAACGCCCATCAAAAAAGCAACTGGGGAAAACATATATCCTAAAACCGTTGTAAATTCAATATTAAAGATGGCCGCAAACGTACTATTCAAAAAAGTAACCAAAGCTACAAAACCTATCAACATCGCCGCTACAGTAGTCGCTAACTTAAATCCGTCTTGAATGTAATTTCCTAGCACTTGAAAAAATGGTTCTTTAGAAACATCTAGTGATTCGGCTGTATTTGCTGAAAATTCCTCTTCTGAAGAAACATCATACGGATTAATGATACACGAGACAATCAGCGCAGATAAGATATTTAAAAAGACAGCAGTCACAACAAATTTCCCAGGTACTAACTGCATATAAGAGGCTAAGACTGTTGCAGAAACAGCACTCATCGCAGAAGCACAGATTGTATAAAGACGCTTTTCATCTAATTTAGGGATTTTCTCTTTAATCGTTAAAAAAACTTCGGGTTGACCTAAGATAGCTGTAGAAACAGCAAAATAACTTTCCAGTTCCCCCATTCCAGCTAGTTTATTCAACAAATAACCCGTCCACTTAATAATAAATGGTAAAATTTTGAGATAATTTAAAATTCCTACCAATGCCGATATAAAAACAATTGGCATCAACACATCCAAAAAGAATACAGTGGCTCCTTTTTGAATTACCAAACCACCAAAAACAAAGTTAACACCACCAGCAGCTTGTTCCATCAGCCAACTAAAAAAGTTAGAGATGCTTCCCATTAATTGAACACCACCGGAAGTATTTAAACAAAGAAAGGAAATAAGCAGTTGTAACGCAAACATTATTCCCATCCTTTTAAACTTAATTTGACTACGATCACTACTTACTAGCCAGCCAATAGCAAAAACCAAAGCTAGTCCTGTTAACAAAAATACAAATTGCATCACTCTGCGCCTCTTTCATCTCATAAATTTAAAAGCTTCTCATTCTTCAACTTATCGTTTGAAAATATTATGCCCAATAAAATATGATAAACCTAACGAATGTCATCATCAAGATCAGCCTGATATTTATATTTGTATTTGCTATTTTCTTCCCTATTAATAAGTAGAATAAAAACTTTTCTTAACCCAAACCACTCTTTACCTAAATACGACTACAAACACTGTATTTCTGTTGAAGTAAAATCAGTACAACATCAAAATGACTATTTATAAAATAGAATCGGATAAAATAAAGAAAATTCAAATAAATTCAATATATTCGCTCAATTATGCTATCTAACAATTTTCCTTTATGATATACTCTTTCTGATAAAGGTGGGGATAACATTTGTTGACAGGGGTTTTTATCAATGGCTTAGCAATAGCCATTGGAAGTTTAATAGGAATATTGTTAAGAAATATTTCTGAAGAAATGAAAGAAACAGTAACAAAAGGAATTGGATTGGGCGTTGTCGTTTTAGGTATACAAATGGCTATTCCAACGCAATCATTTATTGTCATTATGATTAGCCTTTCAATAGGAGCGCTAATAGGTGAAGCATTAAAAATTGAAACTTTAATGAATCGATTCGGTTTATTTTTACAAAAACGTTTTTCTAAATCAGAAAGTAATTTTGCTGAAGGTTTTGTCACAGCTTCTTTGATTTTTGTCATCGGTTCCCTGGGAATTATTGGTGCTATTCAAAGTGGTGTCAGTGGAGATCATGAAACCTTATTAACAAAAGCCGTGATGGATGGTTTTATGGCAATCATGTTAACTGCTTCTTTTGGTTACGGAGTGCTGTTTTCTTCTATTCCCGTTGTGTTATATCAAGGAAGTATAGCGATTTTAGCCAATTTTTTAGTTCAATTAGTATCACCCAGTTTTATGGACGAATTAATGAATGAGATTAGTGCTATCGGTGGGCTGATGATTTTAGGCATTGGTTTAAATTTACTGCAGCTAACAAAACTAAGAGTATCAAATTTTTTACCAGGTATTGTCGTTTTAATTATCCTGCTATCGCTAAAATTTGTAATATAAATAATAGCAAGCATGAAACTATCTATGAAATTGAAAAAACAAAGAAGCACAAAGATAGAAATTTCCTGTCTTTGTGTTTCTTTATCTCTAATATTAATAATCATTGTTGAATAATGGCTGTGATATTCGATTGACACTCTGCTGTTATATCTCTTTGCCACTCTGCTGTTAAAAACTTTCGCCCTGTTATTAACAAAACTAAAAACGGAATAAAAATGCCAATAAACTTATCTAACAAACTTATCTAACAAACTTGCTAGAACAATATCAGAAATTGGAAATGACACTTTATCTAATAAAAATTGTAATAAAAATTCTAGCGGTATTAAAGTATAAAAAAAATAAGACATAAAAAACTCCTATAGACTTAGTTAAAATTTGAGCTCCAGCGATCACAAAAAACTATACTTGTATTTGTTTTTTTATAATACTTTCTTCTTTTATCATTGGTATATATTTTCTTTAGCGATAAAAATAATTAAATAAACCTGATTTAGAACGTTTCTCTCAGCTTTTACTTCAAATAAGTATAGAAGAGCGTATGAATTTACGCTCTTTCGCATTATTTAATAATGAACTTTTCGAAATTACTATATTCGATCATCATTCACGATATCAGAAAAGCCATCTTGCAGTTCCTCGTTATCCGTTTCTGAAAAATAGAAGTTATTTTCCGCGTTTCCTTGGGTTTGTTGCGAGATAAGAACTTTAGGCTCTCCATCATAGATAGTAAAGAAGTACAGATGCTGATCAGGGTACTCTTGCGTGTCAGCATCTGAATACACTGCCACTAATGCATAAGCATCTTCTGAAGCATCGCCATTTTCCGACCATTCAAAATCGATCGGTTCTTCTTCCAGCACCGTATTCCAATCTTTCTTTTCGCCCACAAGTTCATCTGGAATCTGTTCTCCATACCAATCGACATTATTTCCTTGGGAATACTCTTTGTACTCCTGATCCATCGTTTCGCCCCAATCAGTCATAAACGTATCCAATGATTGTGCTTTATCGGTATCCCATAATCTCTCTTCTACTTCTGAAGAAGAGCTAGTGCTTTCTGTAGTATTTGAAGAAGTCGTATTTTCTGTTGTACTTTGGCTAGTACTTTCCACTGTTTCACTTTCTACTAGAGAAGTTGAGGCAGTTGAAGTATTCTCATTAGGAGAAGCTTCAGGTTCCTCCCCCGATTGGCACCCCGCCAATAAAAGCATGCTTACTAGTAATGAAATAGTCAGTCCCTTTTTCATTAAAATCCCCTTTCTTTTGCTATGTGTTTATTTTATGACAAATGACTTCCACGGTGACAAAGACTAGACTGTCGTACGAAAGCTTCCTAATGCTTTCTCATTCTTTCTTAAAGCGCTTACGAATTTTCCTTATAAACTTATCCTATTACAATTTGCTATGAAAGAAAAGTATTTCTATATTTATTCATTCTGACTGAACAAACGATGATATAAATAAACAACTGCTACCTAAAGCATGGTTGTGAAAAAATCCTTTCACTTGTTTTCCTTTAAAAATCTATTCTTGTAACTTTTCAAAAGTCTGTGGGTACAATTTCTGTAAAGAAAGAGGGAATGATGTTAGAAATTGCAAGCATATAAATTGGCACAAAAGAAGGACTAGTAGGGTCGTCATCATATATTAAATACAAGATCAAAAAAACAGCTATTATCGTTGAACAAATCAACCTAAAATACCTTATAGTCGATTGCCGTTTTTTTTCTTGGAAATAAGGATGTTTCTTTTCAAAAATGTATAAACATCCAGCGTAAGCAGCAGATGTAGCAAAAATGGTAACAACCATTATTGAATACCTTGCTTTTACAAAATAAAGAACAAGAAACATACTAACAAAAAATCCTAACCACCAAAATAAACGATAAAAACCATATTTCCAATCGATCATAAAAACATCTTTCTCCCATCTTTAATTAAAATTTTACCTTATAAAATGACGAGCTTAATAACACGTAGCTCATTTGCGCCTTTCTTGGCGAATAATTAAGGAAAAAAAGGTCATAAGAAATGCAGCAAAAATTGAAATTATTAAAAGTAAAAAAGCTGAAGAATAGTCTACATAACTGTTATCTAAAAAGGATGTTGCCGTAAAATAGCCAAAAGAAACCACCAAAAAAATTAAAAATTGATAAAATAAATTCCACTTGGTAAAAGATAAGCTATAAGGAATAAGGTATATAGCTACAATAAAGATAAAATTCTGAAAGTTAGCCAAAATCGATTGCTGGTAAATGAGATTGGTGATTATTTGTATCGCACATAATATCAAAACAAGTCCGATCCCTTTAACAATTGGAGAATAATTATGACGTTTCATATGAGCTCCTTTCGCATCGCTAAAGTTTAAACTTACAACAAATGTAAATAAATACTCTGCTTGTTTTCCCTCCAACTTACCATAATTCTTTTTTATTCACAACTTTTTTTAGGTAAATAAGCTTTTTTGCTTACTGGTTCTTTATTCTAAGTGTAAGTTTTACTGAGTTTTCCTAGTAGACAAGTAAATAACAGATAATGGAGAAAAGTTCAACATTCTTTTATTCGAAAACGAAAACAAGAGCCCCTCTCTACTTTGTAGCTTTGCTAATAATTATTTTTGAAGTATAATAATACTGTCGTTAAATAAAAGAAGTTTATATAATCAAAGACAAGAAAACGGAGTTATGCCTTATGAAAAAAACTAAAAAAATCAATAATAGAGATTTGGATGTTTTAGAAGTGCTTTGGAGCTGCAAGGAAGCTTTAACTGCAAATGATATTGCTGATATCAGCGATATCAGCAAAAATACCGTATTACCTGTATTAAAAAATTTATTAAATCAGGGGTATATTAAAGTGGACGAGGTAGTACTTACTGGAAAAACATTAACAAGAAAGTATCTACCTGCAGTTGATAAAGAGGAATTTATTTTAAAACACTATGATATAAATATTGATAATCTTTTAAACCATTTTTTGTCAAAAGAAGATGATCCAGAAGTAATTCCAAAAATTGAAGGTCTAATTAACAAAAAAAAGAATGATCTAAAGAATGAGGACAACAAATGATTTTATCTTATTCTTCTGTGATTGCCACCTTTATCCAGTGTTTATTAATATTGCTTCTTGTGCAATTGTTATTAAATTTCGAAAATAAAAAAACGGCAATCACACCGCAGTTTATATATATAATGGGCTTATTATTTTTCGTTCGGTTGTTTCTTCCAGTCGAGTTTGGCATCTCTTTAACAATCGCTTCCACTAAGATCATGCCCGCAGTTTTTAATACGTTACATTTCCAATTATTCACAATCAATCATTTCGCTGTCACTGTGGGAGAGTTGTTAATTACAATCGGGGTGTTAGGCGCTGGCTATAAATTCATGCAGTTTATAAAAAAGAATATCATTCTACACCGTTATATTCGTTCTAAAAAGGAAGAAAAACAACGTTTGAAAATGCCAAACACCAAAAATTTCACGTTTTCCTATGTTCAAACAGCACAGGTTAACTCTCCAGCTATTTATGGGATCAAAAATCCAATTATTTTTTTACCTAATAATATAGAGTTTTCTGATAAAGAATTTAATTACATCGCTTTTCATGAACTTACCCATTACCAAAAAGGAGACACACTATTAACGTTTTTATTAGAACTACTCACTTGTTTTTATTGGTGGAACCCATTGTTAATTGTTTTTAAGAAACAAATGGATAAAATAATAGAACTTCGCGTAGACAATGAGTTACTCAAAGTATTTACTCCTGATCAATGTATTGAATATATGGAATGCCTATTGAAAGTCAAAAAAGAGCAACATAAAAAGCCTAAGTCTCTCCTTGCTATGCCTCATTTTTTTAACAAAAACATCTTTGAATTAAGAGCCAATAAAATACTTAATTTTAGCCCTATAAAAACAACAAATAAGTTCATTTGTTTAGTAACTATTCTTTTATCTTTTGGTTCATTATTTTTTATTATTGAGCCCAAATCTGTTGATAGCCAAACACAAGCAACCACATTTGAAATCGAAGAAAAAAAGACAAGGAAGAAAACTTTCTAATCAAGCAAGCAGATGGCACCTTTGATCTGTACATGGATAATGAATTTACTGGAACTATTAATGATATTGATGAATTTCCCGATGCTGACAAACTAAATATTTATTATCCCGATGAAGTTGAACATTAATATTATAAAGGAGATCTTTTTATGAAGAAGAAATTTTTTTTAATCGCAGTGATTAGTTGCTTTATTTTTCAACCTGTTGAAACTTTCGCTACTACAAATGCCCTCTCGCCAACTTATGGAGACCAGTTTCATGAGGATGACGTTTTGCCTTTACAAGATATTATAAAGTGGCGATACAAGTCCAAAAATGGCAAAATTTATAAACGCCAATACAATTATTCAAAGGAAAAATGGATTGGCAAGTGGCAGTTAGTATAAAATAATATTGAAAGTAGTTTACGAAACAAAAGCAGTTAGCATAAACCACTAGCTGCTTTTATTTCAACCATATACAGATCGGACAAAACATCGTTAATCATGACTCTTCAAGTTTTTCTTTAGGCACCCAGACGGAAATAGACCCGGCACCGACTGAAAAAACAGCGGAGCCATCTTCATTAATTATTACTTCTTCATCGCGGTATCCTATAACGTCAATATAAGTTTCACCGGCATGAAGACTCCCGACATTCATTTCTTTTTCGTTTTCGTCACCACTAGAAATAACCACAGCACATCCCACAGGATGCTCATCGTCTCCACTTCGCGTAAAACCAATACATTTTTCATCGTCCAAATATCTCGCTGTTTCTCCATAGGCAAACTGTTTACGGAGATAAAGCAATTTATCTATCAACTCTTGATGACCCTCATAATCGACATCTACTGAAGAATAACCATAATAATCTGGATAGTACAAGCAAGGATAACCATAAGAGCTGAGTAAAATGATGCCGTAAGCTAATGGTTTAAACCAGGGTTCTACAAAAGATTCTAAAGACTGACCAGGCTGTGAATCATGATTGTCTACAAACGTTACTGCATACTTAGCGTCATCGCGATATAAAGTGCCATCAAATAATTTTGCTAGGTCATAATTTTGGGCATCAACCGATGCTTCATGTAGAGCATAGTGAAAACGCACATCCATCATAGAAAAATCAAAATCCTGACTTTCTAAATATCGTTTCAATATTTCCGGGTCTTGTTCCCAATATTCTGCAACAAAAAAGAAATCTTCGCCAAATTCTTCGCGAACATACCTTACTAATTCATCAACCATTGAACTTTTAATATGTTTTACTGCATCTAAACGGATGCCGTCAATACCTGTTTCATTAATAAACCAATTTAACCATTGCTTGGTTTCTTCAACAACTTCTTCGTGACCATAATCAATATCAGCGAACATTAAATAATCGAAATTTCCAAATTCATTGGATACTTCTTTATTGTCAGCCCAACCTTTACCTTCGCCTACGATTTGAAAAATACCCTCTGTATCTGTTTTCTCATCTCTGGAAACGCCTGAAAAATGGTACCAATGCCATTCAAAATCTGAGTATTTCCCATCTCTGCCTGGAAAATAAAAATGTGTCCAGCCTTCAATCTCATGTTCTTCACTAATTGTTTTTTGGCGATCATTTTCATCGACTTGAATCGCTTGAAACATTTCTGTCTTATCAGCAGCAGCTTTATGGTTTAAAACAACATCTGCATATACTTGGATACCATGCCCATGTAGAGCATCAATTGCTTCATGCAGTTCTTCTTTTGTTCCATATTTCGTGCGGACAGTCCCTTTTTGGTCGAATTCACCTAAGTCGTATAAATCATAAACGCCATAACCAACGTCCTCTTGACCTGTTCCTTTGAAACAAGGCGGAATCCAAACGGCCGTAATCCCTATTTCACTAAGATGTTTGGCATCATCACGTAATCGTTGCCAGTGTTTGCCATCATTTGGTAAATCCCATTCAAAATATTGCATCATTAACCCGTTTAATCCCATGAGTATCTCCATTCTTATGTATTTTCTATTTTTATAAGCTCGCTTGGTTAAAGGCATCATACTATAGGCAGCAAGTTATCAGAAGAAAGATGCTCTGGCATTATTGGTTTCTTAATGTATCCTTTCACCGCAGTAAGAAGATAAAAATTGATCGATATGTTTTGCTTGGTTGCAGTTAAAGCAATCGTACGTTTAAAGCCTTCAATGGGGAGAAAAAAAGAATTTGAACACATGACTGCTAGTGGACAGTTCGGTAATATTGCAATAGCAATTGATCTATAAAAAAGATCTTGAATGTGTCATTTTAGTCTGGTAGCTTGTATTGATATTTGTAACAAATGATAATTTTTCTATAGTGAAAATTAGGGACTAACGATCAACATAACCATCATTTAATCTGATTGCTGACCTGCTGCGATTAAATACACTCCGCGCCAGTTTTCTAAAACGGCGTCAGCTATTGCCATCGCAAAGTCAGCATAACTTATCGATTTTGTTAAAAAAATTTCTTCATTTTCCATAGAATTAAATTTTTGATAATCCCCTAATCTCTTACCATCTGGTATAAAAGCTGGTGGCGGAATGAGATATGTCCAAGGATCTTTAAATGAATTTTCTTCCAAATAATCTCTTAATTTATGATGAGCTATACCTCTTGGCAATGTTTTTCTTGGGAAATTTTGATCTTCCCAAAATCTTTTTCCATTTGCTTTTTTTAAAGACCCCGCTCCTCCCACAATGATCATAGAAACTTCGTCTTGGTTAGCAATTGCTTGACGAATTTTCCTGTCCATATCAACAAGCGAAGTTTCTGGTATATCTCCTCTTAAGCGAATCGCTTGAACAACTACATCTACGTTGTTCAGCGCTTTAGTTAAACAAGCACTGTCCTCTACATCTATAACAGCGGTTTTAATTGAAGAATCCAAGTTGGATAGCCGAGAAATATCTTCTGATTTTCTTAACCCGGCAATTACTTGGATCGAAGGTCTATTTGCCAATTCTTTTAAAACTAACTGTCCCGTTTTTCCTGTTGCTCCTAAAACCAATACTCTTTTCATATATTGTGTCCTCCCCATCCCTACCGTTTATTGGTTTGCTTTTGTTGTTAAATGAAACAGTTAGCAATTGTAAATTACTTACAATAAAGGTAAGTAAGTTGTTTTCATTGTAGCTTTGTTCCTTTTGTAAGTCAACAAAAATTTGTAGCTTAGTTTCTTTTGTTGTAAAATAGTTACAATGAAAGAAAATTAATCACCAAAGGAGATATGATAATGGATCAAAAAAAGGATGATATTTCAGCTCTTTTAGATTTTGATTTATTAAAACGACTAGTTGTTGGTATTGGCGAAGTTTCAAGAATTACAGGAATCCCTACTAGAAAAATTCGTTATTGGGAAGAAAAAGGCGCCATTCAGTCTGAAAACGAGCAAGAAGGTTCCACTCGACGTTATGACTATCTCAATGTAAAGAAAATGCTATTGATTCAAGAAATGTTAGATGAAGGTTTTACCTTGGATTCTGCTATCGAAAAAGTTGAAAAACGCATGGTTACTCTCGATGAAGCCTTTAAAAAATTAGCAGACACACTGGAAGACGACAAATGAATTTTAATAAATAATAAAAATCTACTTTTTATTTCTACGTGAGTATAAGAAGGAAAATTCTTATTTGTAGGCAGCCATTCATTTGGTTGCTTTTTTATTGAAAATAATATAAATAAATCAAGCTTATTTAGTAGTTTGGAAAGTGGGAGTTATGCTATCATAAGCAAGGTTTAAATTGTACCTTCTGATGAATTGTACTAATTTATTATATTTTAAAAATGAAAGGAGCGCGGCAATGATTAAATTTGTTAATAAACATTATAAAAACATCGTTCTTTGTTTGATAGGAACGTTGATCAATGCACTTGGAGTAAATTGTTTTTTACTTGGATCAAATCTCGGGGATGGAGGCACTGTAGGGATATCGCTTGCCTTAAAATATACGCTTGGTCTATCACCCGCGCTAACATCTTTAATCATAAATACACTCGTTGTTTTTATCGGTTGGAAATTTTTAAGTAAAACAACGGCCATTTACACAGTGATTGCTAATACATCGCTTTCCTTCTTTTTAAATTTAACGGAAAATATTAATCTAGGCGTAAATGATTTTGTGATAAACGCTGTGTTTGGAGGAGCTGTCATAGGAATTGGCGCTGGTTTAGTTATCTCAACGGGTAGCACTCTTGGAGGGTCTTCTGTCATTGCTAAAGTCATCAATAAATATACGGATATGAAAACGTCTCAAGGAATTTTTATATTAGATGGTTTAATTGTTCTTTCTTTTCTCTTAGTACTTCCCATAACGAACGTTTTATTTACTCTTATTATGTTATTTGTCACAGAGAGAGCGACATCCTTTATAATCGAAGGATTTAATCCCAAAAAAGCTGTCACAATTATATCTAGTAAGAATGAAATCATTAGCAACAAAATTAATGATTTTACTGGGAGAGGTTCGACGCTATTAACAGGCAATGGTGGTTATAGTAAAAGCGAAAAAACGATGCTTTATGTGGTGGTGCCACAATCTCAAGTCACTAGAATAAAAAAGCTGGTAAATAAAGAAGATGAAAATGCATTTCTTGCAATACATGATGTTAGAGATGTCTTAGGAAGTGGATTTATAAATATCAATTAAAAAAGTTAAGTCAGTTAGACAGGTTTGTCTAGCTGACTTTTTGCTATGGTTTGAAAAGCTTTATTTTGCTCCTAGTATTTCTTCTTTGGTGTGAATAAGTTCTGTTAGAAAAGTACAATAAGGAGTAGAAATTTGATATTGCTTTCCTTTTCTAACAATCACGCCATTAATATAATCGATTTCGGTCAGACGATTATTAACAATCAGATCTTGGTGCATCGATGGATAGTGCAGTCCAATCGTTTCTGGATTAAAGCTTGATTTAATTTGTGCTAAAACTTCGTCTTTGTTCAAAGTTATCTCTTGAGCATCTGCAATGGCAATAAATTCATCAACAATTTGTTCCACGATAGCATCGGCATAGGTCGTTTTCCCAAAGTCAGCTATATTACAACCTAAAAGTGTACATAAGCCATTGACTGCTCCGTTCACACAAGCTTTTTTGTAAATAGAAGATAAGATATTCGATGAATCATTCGCATTTAACCCTGCTTGGTTCAATACCTCTACCACTTCATTAGCAACATTTTCTTGACCTGCGCCTAAGTTTTGCAAATCAATCGAACCATCGCCAAATAATTTTACCTTACCTGGTCCTTCCATATCCGATGTCCACATAGTATTTCCTAACAAAATATTGTTATAAGGCACATAATTTTTTATGATATCTTCGTGACCAATGCCATTTAACAGGCACAGTACCTTTGTTTCTTCATGTAAAAGACTACTGATGGATTGCAACATATTGTCTAACTGCATCGCTTTGGTAAATAAAATCACTAAATCGGCGGAAAAATCGATCGTAGAAACTTCATTTTGGTTATAAATAGGGATTCTTTCTACAACTTCTTCCCCGTTAAAATTTGCTTTTAAACCATTTTTATTAATGGCGTCAATATGTTCTTGCCAGCCATCAACTAAAATGACTTCATTATCTGCTCGGTGTAACATTAAGCCAAAACGACTGCCCATCGCTCCCGCTCCTGCTATGATAATTTTCATGTTATGCACTCCTAATATTTATTTATTCTCATCAATTTTATTATACTACACTACCAAATTTTTTACGGTATGACACTGCTTATGCTACACTTTTATTATAAGAAAATAAATGGAGGAATAACAATGAAACAAGAACAATTAATACTAAAAGAACGACCGAATGGTTTACCGGATGATAATACTTTTCAATATAAAGAAGTAGATACCCCTGAACCTGGACAAGATGAAATCTTGGTAAAAACATTATATCTATCGGTTGACCCGTATATGCGTGGTAGAATGTCAGATGCTCCTTCTTATTCAGCGCCATTTGAAGTTGGCAAGCCTTTGAATGGCAGTACAGTCAGCCAAGTAATTCGCTCAAATAGCGACAAATTTTCAGAGGGCGACCTCGTTACAGCGATGCTTGATTTTCAAGAGTATAACGTAGCCAAAGCCAGTGACGTACGTAAAGTACAAACAAACGGTTTAAAACCTAGTAATGCCTTAAGTGTGTTAGGAATGCCAGCTTTAACGGCTTACTTTGGCATGATGCACATTGGTGAACCCAAAAAAGACGAAACCGTCGTGGTATCTGGCGCAGCAGGTGCTGTTGGACAGGTAGCTGGTCAATTAGCCAAAAGCGCAGGTGCTCGTGTTGTTGGCATTGTTGGTTCGGAGAAAAAAGCCAAATATATTACTGAAACGCTAGGCTATGATGCAGCGGTTGAATATAAAAAAGGCAATGTCAGTGACCAACTCAAAGAAACTTGTCCTGATGGCATTGATGTTTACTACGAAAATGTTGGCGGAGAAATCTCTGAAGCTGTGTGGCCACTACTTAATGTCTTTGCAAGAATCCCGGTCTGTGGCGCAATTTCTTCTTATAACCTTAAAGAAGGCGAAGAAGATATCGGCTTGCGTATGCAACGTTTCTTAATTAATTCCCGAGCAAAAATGCAAGGCTTACTGGTTGGCGATTTTGCTGATTCCTTTGACGAAGCCTATGACGCATTAGAAAAAGGAGTAGCTAACGGCGAATTAAAATTTGAAGAAACGATTTATGACGGCTTCCATAAAACGCCGGATGCCTTTTTAGGTCTGTTTAGCGGCGAAAATATCGGTAAGCAAATCGTGAAAGTAGCTGAAGAAGAATAACAAATACATGAAGGAGAAGGTTGTTAGTGTATTAACAGCCTTCTCCTTTTTATTATAATAATTTTGTGTTATATTTAAATTTGCTTATTCCACTTAAAACATTTCGGGGCCTTAGTATAATGGGATTACGTTTGGCTGGCAGCCAAATAATACGAGTTCGATCCTCGTAGGCTCCATAATTAAAAACACGCGTACTTATTCTAATTACAGTTTAAGTACGCGTGTTTTAAATATTTTATTCCTTAATCTTTAAATGTAAGTTCCAGACGAGGAAGAAGGTTCTTTAAAGTGAATAGAAGCCTTTCCATTTCTTGTGTTATACTATATGGGACAGTAAAAGTTTGTGGCGGTGGCTATCTTTTTGAAAGGTGGTGGTGCTTATGCAAATAAGTGCTAAAGTCTGTAGAAAGGAGCAGCCTTTTGTCTGTAGCTGAAGCATTAGGACTAATGATTGGTTTCGGTTCTTTAATCGCGACTTTAATCTTTGGCATCCTAGCAGCAGTAAAAAATGACAAGAAATAACCGTCAACTTTAGCCAGAGGACGATTATTTCAAATAAATAATTCAATTTGGTCACCGACTTAAACGGTGCTGTCAATGAGGGGTTGTTTGTAGCAATCCCTCTTTCCTTATATAAGGAAGTATAGCATACAAAAGCGGATTCTTCAATTTTTATTTATCCTGAATCTTTTGCGCTGCTTCATTTTTTTCGTAAAAAAGAAATAAAAAGAAGAAAACCCACGTTTTTTCCTATTTTAATAAGGAAAAATAAACGTTTTCTTTTTTTCTTGAACAGTCTTTCTTTAAAAAAGAGCGCACGAAAGACACGGGTAAAAATACACCGTGTTTTTTTATGATGGCGAGAGTTACGCCGCGGGTCGTTTTTCTTGGGCTAAGGCGCGTTTTTTCTTCGCTAACATCAAGCAAAATGTGGTGGTCACGTGCAATTTCATTTTCGCTAAGCCCCGTACCCGGTGATCTTCAAAGAGATAATCGCGGTCGATACGACCGTTGACCCGTTCCACGGCGGAGCGCTCGTTATAATAACGTTGAAATTTTTTCGAATCCCGCCCGATCAAGTTAAAGACCCGTGGATCTTCGGCACGTGGAATCGAAACCCGATGAATCCCCGCCCCATTTTTCGGATGCGTTTCATAACGAAGGGTGTCCGAAGCGGCATGATACCCCTTGTATTGCGCTCGGATAAGCTTTCCTCGATCGCTCACATAATAAACTTCTCCTTTATAAGTATAAACGAAGTCGGTGTCTTGATATTGTCGGGTGCTTTCTCCTTGCCAATGATTCACGATATCGATGATCGGCTTCATCCCTCGATCTTCAATGATCTCGCGTAATTTTCCTCCGTCATAGCCTTTATCTGCGGATAAATGGTCGCAACGTTCCGCCAGCCAGGAAGGCATTTGGGCCACCATTTCCTTAGCCACCGTTTTTTCCCCATTCGCCGCGGGTGTTACTCGAAATAAAAGGGGCAACTCATATCTGGCATCGGCGATTAGATGCACGCGATAACCATAAAACCAAGCGGATTTTGTTTGGATTTTCCCTTCTTTCGTCGTAGAGGTATAAGTCTTTTGGGTATAATTGGCATCGTGATCTCGACGCCCTCGCATTTTTTCTTTTTTGGCGGTCTTTGGGCATAGGCTTCAATAATTTTGCCATCCAAAGCTAAGCTTTCGCCGAGGTCGGAGAGCGCTTCTTGTAGCTCCTCGGTCATATGGGCAAATAGGGCGTCGAGCAGGTCTTGAACATCGATCAGTCGCCTTTGAAATCGTGTGAAAGCTGAAGGACTAGGAGCTAAACTTTTGTGGCCGTTTTTTCGATTGTAGCGTGGTTCAAGATGACAAGCATGACGTAAAAAAGGATTCCGCTCAAGTTCATTGATTAACTCCGTGGGCCCTTGATGATGGAAGACAAACATCGCAATCCAGCAGCGAAACATCGCTTCGTTCGGCCAATCATCGCGACCGCTCGCACGTCGGTCATCTAATTCCTGGATCAAGTGCTGGTAAGGGATCTGATTTAATAGAGCTTCAAACTCTTGAAGCGGTCCGCAATCAAAATCTTCAAATAAGTTGATATTGTATGGTACAATAGTTTCAGAATTCATAAGAAAAGCCTCCTATTTAGTTTTGTCGTTACTACTATTATAGTGGAAATCGCTCGATTTGTCGGCTTTTCTTATGATTCTTTTTTCTATTTTCATTTATACCGTGAAATTCTAAAAAAATAGAAATCGGAAAGGCCAAATCCTCATTTCATAGGGTTTTACCTTCCGATTTCTTTTTTATTACAATCGTTAATCCTTGTAAGACAAGGACTTTCAACATCGCGATTTATTCATCCTTGCTAGACAACTCAAGGTTACTGGGCAAAGACAGCGAAAAAAATGCTGAACGGCTCCTGTTTTAGTAAGTTGAAAATGATCTTCTTGTTTTTCAGACAAAATTTTCCAATTTCTTTCTCCATGATTGGATTCTCGGATAAGGTTTTCCTAAACTATTGTCCGTTATCCCGTTTTCGGACAATAAATTGTCGAACTTTTATTCGTTAACTGCTATTAAAGAGCACTTAACGACCATTTTGCTTGTTTTTCAGACAAAACTTTTCCATTTCTTTCTCCATGTTTGGATTCTCGGATAAGATTTTTCTAAACTTTTGTCCATCTTTTCGTTTTTGGATAAAGGATTATCAAACTTTTGTCCGTTATCAGTTATTTACTTGTCCACTAGGGAGCTTTAATAAAATTTACACTTAGCCCTGACATATAAAGCAATTTATAAAAATTTTTCTAGCGCTTCAAATTCCACTCTATTTATTGAGATAAATTAAAATATAGGACTACTCCAAAAGAAGCAACTACATTATTTTACGTAGTTGCTTTTTTATTAGGCAGTTTTAAAGTTTAAAAAACCTATACTATATAAACACCACCCCTTTTTTGCATTGTAAGACTTTTGTAAGGTTTACGAAAAAGATTTGAAAGTTTCTCTTATTAAGATAAGTACCATAATCAACTAAAGGATGGAGGTATATCTTTGAAGAAACTTTTAATCGGATTGATCCTGCTTGCTGTTTTCGCTTTTGGCGGACTAAGAGTCGCTGATTCTATCGTAAAAAGCGGCGATGATTACTACGTGGAAATTACCAACAAAGGGCATAAGAAAAAGGAAGAAAGTGACAACGGAGCTCCCATAATCTCTTATGATTACACATTAACTGGTTTTGATGAAACGGGGCAAGAAAAAGAAATGAACTTTACCGCTTTTAAAGAACGACCTTTGATAGCAGGCGCCTATTTAAAAGTGACCTGGAATCAGAAAAGAGGCGTCACTTCTTATAAGCAAGTCAAAGAAAGTGACATACCAGATAAGGCTAAAGAAAAATTAATTGGAGGAAATTGATATGGAAAAAATTGTAGAAGCTCAAAATGTAAAAAAAGTTTACGGCAAAGAACAAGGAGAACAAACTGAAGCGTTAAAAAAACTTTCTTTTGCTGTAGAAAAAGGCGAATTTATCGGTATTATGGGTCCTTCCGGTTCCGGAAAATCAACCTTATTAAATTTACTAGCAACGCTTGATAACCCAACGGATGGCACGATCACAATCAACGGAAATGATGTCACAAAATTAAAGGGCAATCAAGTAGCCGACTTTCGTAGCAAACAAATAGGTTTTATTTTTCAAGAGTTTAATTTATTGGAAAACTTAACCGCTTCTGAAAATATCGCAGTACCGCTTTCGCTTCAAGGTGTAAAGCCAAAGGAAATTAAAAGTCGAGTAAAACAAATAGCACAGCGTTTATCCATCGATTCCATTTTAAAAAAATATCCAGCCGAGATTTCCGGTGGTCAAAAACAGCGTGTCGCAGCTGCCCGTGCTTTAGTTACTCAACCTGCTATTTTATTAGGAGATGAACCAACGGGTGCACTTGATTCGCAAAGTTCACGCGATTTGTTAGATACCATGAAAGAATTAAATCAAAACGACCAGATTTCAATTTTACTTGTAACGCATGATCCTTTCTCTGCTAGTTATTGTCAACGAATTTTGTTTATCCAAGATGGCATGCTCCAACAAGAAGTAAAACGAGAAGATCAGAGTCGGGAAAGCTTTTATAAACAAATACTAACCATTTTAGGTACATTAGAACAATAGGAGGTGGACAAAAATGCTTTTAAAATTATCACTAACCGGGCTTAAGGGACGTTGGCGTGATTACGCAGTCTTATTTTCTGGGCTGACGATTGCCGCTGGGATATTTTACATGTTTCAATCGATGGCCAGTAACGATGACTTTCTAACAAATAATTCGACTGTTGCCATGACGGGCATGATTTTCCAATTAGGCTCTGTTTTGCTGGCCATTATCACCTTAGTTTATATCTTATACGCGAATTCGTTTTTAATGAGTATGCGGCAAAAAGACTATGCGATGTTTATGATGTTAGGCGCGAAACAGCGCAAAATCGGACTTCTGATCTTTATTGAAACATTTACGATTGGACTTTTGGCTACGCTTCTAGGTTCCGCGATAGGCATAGGGTTAACATCTATTGTAAGTCAATTGTTAACCAATCAATTAGATATTCAGGTAACCCATTTTTCACCTTTTAACCCTAAAGCGTTACTGATTACATTAATCTTCTTTACAATACTGTTTTTATTGGCGGCCACTATCAATGCCTCTTCTATTGTTAGAAAACCAATTTTGTCTTTATTAAAAGCAAATGAAACGCCAGCGAAATCTCGACGCAAACCAATTATGCTATTATTAGAAGCCATCGGCGGCATCCTTTTACTAGCGGTTGGCTATTATATGATGGATAATGTCGCTACTTTTGCTTTATTAGCACTAGTTGTTGCCCTAATCACGATTGTATTAGGAACCTATTTCGTTTTCCATTCAGTCATGATTTTTATTTTAAATCTGCTGAAACGTTCGGATCGCTTAAGGTTAAAAAAATTAAATAACTTCACACTGTCTCAGTTAAGTTTTCGTATCCAAGACTACACGAAAATGCTTTCCATGGTAGCAATGATTTTTGCTTTAGCGTTAGGCGCACTGACAGTTGGACTAGGTTTTCGCAATGAGATCCCTAAAATGACAGACCAAGCATCAACTTATGACTTGTTTTTAAATAACGCCCAAGATGCCGATCAAAAACAAGTGGAGGGCTTAAATCCAACCTTAAATGTTAGCTACCAAATAAAAGAAGATGAAGATACGGTCTACTTTAACCAAGAACAATTTGATAGCGAACCTTTAAACGCGATTTATTATGATACTACGCCGCAAAAAACCACTTATTCTGGTGAACAACTAGCCAATGATGAAGCAAAAATGGACAATTTACGCGTTTTATTGTTACCTGAACAACGGGAAAAAGAATTGGCGATGTTGCCAGAAGATCAATTTGCAGGACTTAACCATCAAACAAGCAGTTTACAAGTCGTTCAAGTAAACGACTTTATGACTCAAAAAGATGCGATCAAAAAAATTGTTGACGAAAATGTGCAGCAAAATCCTTCTTTAACACAAGACCAATTGGCGATGAACCAAAAGTATGATATTTATACAATCTTCAACGAAACATTTTCCGGCTTCGAATTCATGGGATTTTTCCTCGGGATCGCTTTTTTGACAATGCTTGCCAGTTGCTTAATGTTTAAGATCCTATCAGGTGCAGCAAGTGACGTCGCTCGTTACGATATGTTAAATAAGATCGGTACCCGAATGAGTCTGCTAAAAAAATCAATTAGACGTGAAATTGCTGTATTATTTTTAGCTCCAGGAGTTTTAGGTGCTATTCATGTGTTGTTTGGACTCAAAATGTTTACCGGTTTGCTTAGCGAACCTTATACTGGAATCTGGCTACCTTTTCTCATTTTCTTTGTCTTATATTTTCTCTATTATTTACTGACTATCTGGTTGTATACAGATATCGTTTTAAAAAAGAATAAATAATTGTTGGTTTAGGACAACGAAAAAAGCTCCCTTTAAAGGGGCTTTTTTCGTTTGCTAACCAATGTAGGCTGTAGTCTTATTAATAGACAAATATTTAAGTTTTGTTTATGATAAAAATAAGCCCTAATCAATAGCATCACTCTAAAAATATATATTACTATCACCGTTAAATAGCTTATTGGCATTAAGAAAACTAGTAGGTTAGTAAACTTCATCAGTAAACAAGTGCAGCACAACTTACCGCACAACAAGTAATCCACTCTATATAACATAACATGGCAACGATATTTGAACGCGCTAACAATTCCAACTCAAGAGAGGTGGTGAAGTTTATGAATTTAACATACCTTTTTATTATCACAATAGCTGTTATTGTACTTATCTTTGGTTTTATTAATATATTTTCGCCTAAAACAGGCTGGTGGCTAGAATTAGGTTGGCGGATAAAAGATGCTGAACCCTCCAATTCTGCTTTAATTATGAATCGTGTAAGCGGCGTTTTCATGATTATTATTGCTAGTATAATAATATACAAAATTATTCAGCTAATGTAGTGAATAAATATAGCCAAAAGCTCATTGCCAACGTAATTAGCAATGAGCTTTTTTTACTGGCTCTTTGTCAACTGGTGTTGGTAAAGAAAACTCGATAAATAAAGGAAGCAGTTAGGCGCTATGGTCTAGCTGCTTTTTTTAGTTTGTATAGGTAAGGGTCCGGGTTGGAAATACTTTCCTCGGTATAAAAAGATCCGTTGCCGAAAGTTCTCAAAGCTATGGAAACCATAAGCGACTCGTTTTAGGACTTTAATATGATTATTTAAACCTTCTAAAGGACCATTAGAGTAAGGCACCGTTAAAGCCAGCCGGATCTCTTGTCGATACTTGCGAAAGGTCTTGACTACGGGCTGAAACGGGTCAGGAAGCTGAGACAAATCGGTTTTTAATAATTGATCCAAACGTTCGATATCTTGCTTATGAAATGCAGAAAGGAACGATTGATAGATTTTATAGCCTTGTCTAAGCGTGGAATGATAACTTAATAAGCGGTCGACAATCTCTTGCTCGGTTAAATGATCCCGAAAACTAGGCCGCCAATATCGTTTTTTGTAATCCAGTGCCCAAGCTTTTTTCTGTAGAAGTTTCCAATATTTTTTGAGGTGCTTATATTCTTTTTGCCGACGGTTAAAGGTGTTCATCACTTGTTTCCGTTGTTGTTGGAAAGCTCGCCCAATATGTTGGCTCATATGGAAACGATCAATGACTAACTGCGCATTAGGAAAAAGGGCTTTAACTAAGGAAGCATACGGACTGTAAAAATCCGAAACGACATAGTGCACCTTGGCTCTTTCCTCTCTAGGATAACGAGCGAAAAAGGCTTCTAAATGAGGCAGTTGTCGATTAGCGACAATCTCTAAGAGTTGCCGCGTTTTCCCATTCATCATAATAAAACTCATGGCACCAGAAACTCGTTTGACCGATTGAAATTCATCAAAACAAAGTACTTCCGGTAAGGAAGTATTGGGGGTTAGCTGTTTAGGTTGAAAACTATGCAGCACACGTAAAACTGTCGTCGGCGAAACATGCTTCAACCGGGCGACCATTGACATCGACAAGGGTTGAGCTAATTTTTCTGCAATGGCGAGTTTGACGCGTCGAGCGATCGAACAATGACGGTCCGCGACACTGGTTTCGGCGATAGAAGTTTTCCCGCAAGTTTTACAACGAAAACGTTGTTTCTTCATTTTAAGTAAGGTTTTGTATTCACTCACATCGTTAAGCTGAATCGTCACTTCCTTGAATCCCCATTTCATTAAACAAGCCGTATCTTCTTCGCCACAGTGAAAACAGGCTTGTGGACGATAAGAAAGCTGACCATAAAAGACAAAACAAATGACGCCGTTAATGGCTTCTTTTTGGAAACAATCTTCTTCAAAAGTCAGATTTAAGTCTAGGATATCTAGGATTTCTTTAGTATAATGAGAGATGGACATCTTGAAACACTCCTTTGGATATTTGTTTGGTACCTTTATTCTACGGGTTTTCAAGGTGTCTGTTTTCTATTTTGCTCAGAAAATATAAAAAAACTAGTATGGGCTACAAGAAAATCATTCTTGTCTACCAACACTAGAAATTATAGAGCCTTTTTACTTTAATCATCATCTTGTTCTACTTCTAACACTTCTCCGGATTCTGCATTAATAGCTACTTCAGTTTCCATTCCCTTTTCAAGAACGTTGACTTCCCAAGTCTGTGTGGAATCAGAAACACGTTCTAATTTCCATTCACGCGCTTTACCGCTGTCTGCTTCTTTTTCTGCAATCTTACTTGCCTCTTTTCGACTGATCACATCTTTTTGGTCTAATTCGTAACGAGTTTCTTCTTCGTCATCGTCCTCATCATCTTTATCGCTTTTTGTAGAAATGAAATCACCTGAAGCTGCATCGATTTTTGTATTATATTCAACCTGCTTATCATTATCATAGCTTTCTACTTCATATACATATCCTTCACGTGTAGGCTCTAACTCCATGCTTTCAACTTTTTTGTCATATTTATCCGAAAATTTATCCAGTGCCTGTTTTTCTGTCAACTTGATTTCACTAGGATCGGAATTATTGATTTCTTGGTTACTCGTTGAAGCCCAAGCATAGCTTCCCCCTGTGACAAAAACGGCTGCTACTGCAATGCCACCAATGATTTTTTTTCGATAATTTTTCACTTTGCATTCCTTCCTTTCCTTTTGCTATCTTCATACTAACAAGGATTACATTTAGGAAAATCAAAATACAAAATAAATTAGATGAAAATTTCTTCATTTTTTAGGAAATAGGATCGTAAATACTGTTCCTTGAGGCTGATTGTCGTCTACCTGGATTTCCCCTTCATATTTTTCAACGAGTGCTTTTACAATCGATAGTCCAATACCTGAACCCTTAACTTCACTAGCTCGCGATTGATCAACGCGGTAAAGTCGTTCAAAAATTTTTTCTTTTTCCTCATCAGCAATACCGATTCCATGATCGGCCACTTGTAAACGAATAGTATCTTCTTTTTGCAGCGAAATCTGGATTTCGCCAGTAGGTGCGTATTTCAAAGCATTTCCTACTAAATTTTGAATGATCTGCTGTAGTTCGGACTTTGCTGCTTTAAAGTAAATTCCTGGTTCTATTTGTGAAACGATCTCTCGTTCAGTGGTCGCTTGTAACTGTTCTACTTCCCGGCTAACAAGTGTTGAAAAATCAATATCTTCCAATTGAGTTTTGTTCTCTGCGCGACTAAGGTTCAGCAATTGTTCACTTAGCTGGTCTATGCGCTTTGATTCCTTATCGATAAAACTAAGAGATTGTGGGATCACTTCCGGATGAGCCTCACTTCTTCGCTGAATCAAATTGACATGCCCACGAATAGCTGTGATGGGCGTTCGTAATTCGTGTGAAGCATCGCTGACAAATTGTTTTTCCCGCTGAATCGCCTGCCGTTGTTTTTCTAACAATGTATTAAATGCAGTGGCAACCTGATACATTTCTTTAGGATCATCTGGCACAGTCAAGAAATCTTGTGTTTCATCTAGTTGGTTCAATTCTGTAGACATTTTGCTTAACCTTAGACTCCAACGGCCTACCATCCAATAAATCAACAAAGCCCCAACCACTAAACCAACTACATTCAGCAAAAGGTTCACGATTAATAGGTTCACTACAATATCTGTGATTGCTTCACTATCAATTACCAAAGCTACCTTAGTATTTCCTAACTCCTTTTCCTCGTAGTAGTAACGCTCGTCATCCACAAATACCAAATGTTCTAAGAAGGGTAAGCTTCGTCCTTTCGCAACATCTTCAAATGTTTCCGCCGCATCTTCTGAATAATGAACTTCGCCATTGGGTAAACTGACTTTCAGTGCTTCTTCTTCATCTTGTATTACATAACTGTCAACTAGACTAGACCAATCTTGTCCTGACGGGTCACTTTTTTCGATTGTTTCAAAAATATGTTCGCTTCGATCAGAAATGTAATTATAGACAAACGCAATCGATATGCCGACAAAAATCAAATTGATTAAGAGTAATATCAGAGCAAATAACCCCATAAAGCGTACAGTTAATTGTCGTTTTGCTGTTTGTTTAGTTTTCATAAGGAACCCTCAAAACATAACCAACACCGCGGATTGTCTGAATGAAAGAATCCGCCCCAACATCTTTTAATTTATTCCGCAATGTCCTGATGTACACATCGACAACGTTTGTTTGTCCAAAGTAATCATAGCCCCAAACTTCATTCAATAACTCATCACGTTTTTTTACAACTTCGGGTTCTTTCATTAGCTGATACAAGATTCCAAACTCCTTTGGTGTCAGTTCGATCAACTCATCTTTAATCCGTACTTGATGTTTTGCTATGTCCATGGCGATTCCATGATATTGCAATGAACTACCTTCTTCATTTTGTTCTTGTAAACGTCGTTCAACCACACGGATACGCGCAAATAGTTCTTCGATTTCAAAGGGTTTTGTGATGTAATCATCTAATCCAGTATCTAAACCTACTACAATATCTGTTGTTTGAGTACGAGCGGTCATCATAATGATCGGAATCTTACTGACTTTGCGAATTTTTCGAGCAACTGTAATTCCGTCTATTCCAGGTAACATCCAATCTAATAAGATCAAGTCAAATTGTTCTTTTTGCTTTAAAAAAATTTCTAACGCTGTTTGTCCATTTGCTTCCCAAGTTGTTTTATACCCTTCAAATTGCAATTCACTTTGAATAAAGCTAGCCAAACTTTCTTCATCTTCTACTAATAACAAGTTTAACGGTTCCATTTTCCCACCTCTAATTTCTTATTATAAAGGATACACTCACTTTTATTGTAGCAAAAGAATTAAATTTCGCCTCAGTTTATCCATTGTCGAATAATTTTAACCCATTAGCTTAAAAATAAATCAAAAATTCGATGAAGATTTTTTCATTTAAGCAGATTGACATGAATAAAAAAATTATATAAAATGACTTTATAGTCATTTTTGACTAAATAGTCATTTAGAGGAAATCATTATGTCAAAAGAAAAAAAGTTTCAGCTACGAAACCAAAAAATTCTCACTACCGCAGAAAAACTCTTAAAAGAAAAAGGCTATTATCGTTTTAAAATCAGTGATATATCTGAAGAGTTAGAGATAGCAAAAGGAACGATTTATAACCACTATGTTTCAAAAGAAGATCTTCTTTTCGCCGTTATTTACCCAAAACTCCAACATTTAAAAGACGCTTTACAGAAAATTCCACATTCTGACTTGTTTTTTAAACAGCAACTCCAACAAGCTGTTCAAATTGTTTTAGAAAGTGATTACCATCAATTTTTAAAGCTTACTTATTCCGATATGGCCGTACTATTTCAAGAAAAAAATCAAACGGAAATGACGACTGTGCAAGAAGAAATTATACATGCATTTGAAAAAATACTTGTTGTAGGAAGCAATGAAGGTATCCTGAGAGAAGATTTATCGCTATCTTTTTTAAGTCATCAAATCCTTTTGCTTTTAGATCCATTATTAAATAGTTTACTAGTGGACTCAGGAAAAATGAAAAAAGAAGAATTTACACGCCAAACAACTGAACTTTTATTATATGGAATGACGAAAGGATAAAACCATGAACAATCAAAAACTTTATAAAATTGCTTCAAAACAAATGAACCCTCTCCAACTTAGGCAACTAGGTACAGCAGGACATGTTGCCTGTGCTTTAGAAAGCGTAGACGGCAGTATTTATACTGGTATATGTATTGATATGCCTTGTTCCATTGGTTTGTGTGCAGAACAATCTGCTATTGCAGAAATGCTAAAAAACGGAAAAACACAAATTACCAAACTTATAGCTGTCTATGAAGATGGAAGTATTCTTCCGCCATGTGGAAGATGCAGAGAATTTATTAGCCAATTAGATAATAATAACTATGAGACAAAAATACTATTACCAGAGTTAAGAGAAACGACTCTAAACAAATTACTACCTGAAAGATGGGATGATAAATGGAATTACGACAATTAACCAAACATATCTTTTACTATCCGCACCAACCTGAAACAGACCGTCCTATGTTAGCTTATATAAAGGGGGATAAATTATCACTTGCTATCGACGCTGGCAATTCTAGTGATCATGTAGCTGAATTTTATCAAGCTCTACAGGCTAAAAAGCACAAGTTACCAGATCTAACTGCTATAACTCATTGGCATTGGGATCATACTTTTGGTATGCACAAAATTAACGGCTTATCTATTGCTCATAATAAAACCAATCAAATATTACAAACAGAAAAAGAAAAAATGCAAGATAATGCATACTTAAAATCACTAAAATCAGAAAACCAATTTCTTGCAAAAGAGTTTTCTGATGATAAATCGATCGAAGTTGTTTCTTCTGATATTCAATTTGAAAATCAATTGAGTGTTTTACTTGGCAATTTAACTGCCTAAGTGTTTCATACAGAATCCCCCCATTCACCTGATAGTACTCTAATTTATATTCCAGAAGAAAAAGTATTATTTTTAGGCGATGCAACGAGTGAAGATTTTGAAAATGATGGCTATATGGATCAAGAAAAATTGAAAACACTAATAACTGTCATCGAAGAAGTTGACTGTAAATATTGTATGTTAGGTCATGCCCAACCGCTACAAAAGCCCGAATTATTAGATTATCTGAAGACAATTGTTTATTAAAAGTATTTAATTATAGAGGTGGTTCGTAAAAGTAAGCTTCTATAGCAAGTTCATTAAGGTAAGCACATAAAAAGAGTGGAAACAGACAGCAATAAAAAAATGCCGTCTGCTTCCACTCTTCTAATAATTAATAGTTTTACTACGGACCAAATGAATACATTCCCATATGATTTCCTTCAGTATCACTAAACACGGCCCATACCGGCCCACCAAATTGCCTCTCGTCTTGCGCAGGATAGATCACTTTACCTCCTGCTCTTTCTACTTTTTTCAATTGATGATCAACATCATCAACTAGAATCATAATTAACGGGCGATCAAGACCTTTATCCCGTGGTCTAAAATCACCATTGATAGCTCCTGTCTCTAACAGATTGCCCTGCTTATCAGTTGGAGCTGTATAAGCCCATCTATTACTACCACCTTGTTCTGGCGTTTCCCATTTGAAAACTTCAGCATAAAATTTACTAGCTCGTTCCATGTCATCAGTAGGTAATTCAAAAAAAGATACTCGACTTGTTTGGTCTGTCATGTTATTCCACTCCTTTATTTATATTAGTAATACATATCCAATATATTATGTCGGAGCTGTTGTGTATTGTACAAATCAGACATCAAACTTTTTTGTATATCTCATAGGCGAATAACCTGTCGCTTTGCGAAAGGAGCGTATAAAATGTGATTGATCGGTATAATATAATGAATAACCATCATCACCAATAGATTGTTGTAAGTGCAAAATCTTGAGGAAATCGTGTGGTTTAAATCCTACAGAATTTTTTAGTATTCTCTGAAGTTGGCGCGAAGATACTCCAACAATATCAGCCATATCTTCTACTGTATGTATGATATCAATATGAGAAGCTAATTTTTCAGCTATCGGATTAGCCACCACTATTTTTTCTTTAATTAATTGTTCTATCAGCCTAATAAGTACAGCCTGCTTTGCAGTAAAGTCTAGACAAGCAAGTTGATAGTTCGTCTCTTTAAGTGGCAAAATACCTGTATAAGGTAAATTCACTAATCCATATTTCACTTGCCCTTTCCACACTCCAGGCAAAAAACGCACCCAAACATAATGAAATTCTTTTCCCAAATTTAGTTCTTCAGAAATAGTATAAAGATTCGTAACTCCAGCTATTTTTACGTCTAATTGATCAAAAATAAGATAAGTACATGCATCAGGTAAAGCATGATGAAGATATTCTTCATCCAAAGGAACATTCGTCTTTATTTCAGAAAAACGATGAACGATCCCCATCAAAAACTTTGGTGGTTTCATTTCGATAAATTGTACCTGTTTTGCTTTTTTCAGTTCACCATTGCCTTTTGGATTGTACATTTTTATCCCACCTTTTCAAATTTGCACTTAAGCTGTATGACAGTTCTAAATACCCCTTATTATACCAACAAATTAGTATAGTAAAAATATAACTGCTTTGAAAAAAATTCTGCCTTTATTTCGTTATATTAAATACTCTGAATTCTTAGTGTTTTAATAAAAAGACTCTATTTTATTTCTAAGTGATTTGAACCTTAAGTTGATAGCTATAGCCACCAATTATTTTTAGCCGATATGCGAAGATTTTATTTTGTAGATGAATCATATACAATTCTATATGGAAATTAAACAAATGAAAAAAGAAGGAGCTACGCAAAACAAGTAGTTCCTTCTTTAACTTTAGACCCTTATCTCATCATGAAAGCGCCAGCTGATGAATTCAACGTGTCTATTGTATTTATCGCAGACTGGATTTCTTTATTTATTAACGAGGAGGATTTGAGTTTTTTTATTTGTTTTTTTGCTTCCTTTATTTCATTGTTGTTTGGGAATAATATGGGAAGTAACTTTGCTGAATCAATCAAGCCCAGTAGCAATAGCTGCTCTTGTTCTTCTGGTTGTAATTGCTCCTCACGTTCTAATTTTGATAGCGAGAATTTTATTTCAGCTTTAATTTTTAATACATAATCCGTTCTCTTTTTTTCGTTCAACTCGTACTTTTCTTTATTAAATAAAGAAGTTTTTGTCGTTAAAATACCTGATTGTACAAATGTATGTTTAATTGTTGCTTCAATATCTTTCGATCTTTTTTGCAAGTTTTGCATCCAAAACTTGATTGTTTTTTCCTGTTCTGACATTGCAACCAAAATATCTTTTAGTAACGACTTATCGGTTTGTTGGTTAATGACAACGACTTTTTTCCCATTCAATTGAACATACTGATTAACAAGTAGATCTCCTAATAAGGCGCCGCTTAAAACAGCGGGAAAGTAGCTTATTGTACGTACATAAGGCTTATTTGTTTGCGGATTTATTGATAAAAGTTGCAACTTTTCTGTTAGTAACAATGAATTTCACTCACTCTCAATTTTTATGGTCTGTCATTCAAAACTTTTTGCGTTGATAAACAATAGTACTTGCGCCCCAAGAAAACAAATAAACTAAAAGAAGTAATACGGCGCTTCCAGTGTATAACGTGACTTGGGTTAAACTTGCCAACAATTCATTTAACTCCATTAAATATTCCGAAAAAAAGCCTGCCAATCGCGGAATTAGTATCACACCTGCAACAAACCCAATAATCACTGCGACACCAATATATCCAGGTTTAATTAAATAAAGTAGTGGGAAAAAAATCGATACGGTTAACAGCGACAACATAGCAGCGATCAAAGCCTCTTTAAAAGTAAAATGAAATTGCAATAAGTAAAGAGCGCCTGCTGTAATTGCGATTGTCACTGGTATATAAAAAATTGAACCTAGATAGCGTGCTGCGACTATCTCCTTACGGGTATATGGCAATGAATTTAAAAGAAAATCGGCTCCTGCTTGCTCATCATAAATATAAGCGTTCATAGGGATAAAAACGCTTATAATAGAAAAAATAAAAATTGGACTAAATGATTCGCCGAATATAGCAAAAATAGCAATAAGGGGTAGCAGCATTAGCAACTGCTTTTTTTGAATAATTAAGTCTTTTCTTATTAAATTAAGCATCTTCTCGTTTCACCCCAATCATAAAATACATAATATCTTCTAACGTTGCACTTTCAAGTTCCACTTTTCTAGCAAATCGGGCATTAACTTCATCTATTTGGTCAGTTAATCCCTGAAATTCGGTGGTAGTTTGTTCAAAATGGATAAATAATTGACGCAAATCAGGGTTTTCTATCAATACTTCTTGTTTACCTTTAACCAACAAGTACTGATTTAATAAGCTATTCATTGATTGATTAAATAAAATTTTTCCGTCATGTATAAAGGCAATATGATCCGCTATCTTATCAAGGTCACTGGTAATGTGTGTAGAAAAAAAGATCGTTCTTTGTTCTTCCACCATAAGGTTACGTAAAATGTTTAACATTTCTCTACGAAAAGTCGGGTCTAGCCCAGCTGTAGGCTCATCCATTATAATAAATTCAGCATCATGGGAAAGTGCAATTGCCAAAGATACCTTCATTTGCATTCCTTTTGAGAAAGTTTTGAGAGTTTTATCCATTGGCAAATCAAATTGCTCAATATAATACTCAAACTGTCTCTCATCCCAAGAAACATAGGCAGGCGCAATAATTGTATGCAATGTTTCAAGATCTAAATTTTCGTAAAAGACATTTTCATCATATACAAAGCCAATACGCTCTTTAATCTCTTTTTCATTTCGCTCATAATTCAAACCAAAAAGCTCGATCGCACCTTCATCTGCCTTTAAAAGATGCATCATCAGCTTAATTGTTGTTGATTTTCCTGCACCGTTAGCCCCAATAAATCCTGTAATGGCTCCTTTTTTTATTGCTAAATCATTATTTTTTAAAGAAAAACCTTTAAAGTATTTTGAGACATTCTTAAATTCAACTATATTCTCCAAAAAATCACTCCGTTTAAAATTGTATATATACTATATTTACATTATATACATATTGAAGTGGGAGTCAACTCTTTCAGCACAAAAAAGAAACTTCCTGTCAGAAAGTTTCTTTTTTTAAATAACTCAAGTTTCGCACATGTAAAATGATATTAAACAACGGTCTTATCAACTCTTAGGTCGAAAAAAGTCCTGATATTGACTGCCTACCTTTTTATACAAAAAGAACTCCTTTTGTTTTATAATTGATTTAACCACAAACCAAAAACAAAGGAGTTCTTGCCTTTATGGTACACTTAAAAGCTATTAAAAATCAATTACCGAATGAAATAAAAGCCCTTTTTTCTGAATTAAAAGTCACGCAATTTTTAAAACAAGCCCATATGGAAAAGCAAAAAGGGTATTCGGTGGCTATTCTATTCACTTTTCTCTTTAGCCTCGTCTTTAAAGGAAAATCCTTAAACCAAGTTCTCAGTGGGCGGGAAAGCGACCAATACATGAAAAAAGATACCGTGTATCGATGGATGAACAATCCCCATAACAACTGGCGTCTGTTTTTACTTCGGTTTAGTGCGTCTGTCATCGAAAAGCTCCATTCTTTAACGGATACGAAAACCCATATTCGGACGTTGATCTTGGATGATTCGACGTTTTATCGTAATCGAAGCCAAGAGGTACCAGGCTTAGCTCGTCTTTGGGATCATGCGCTCAAACAAGGATACAAAGGGTATCGTATGCTTACTTTAGGGTTCTCCGATGGCTATTCTTTCATTCCGATTGATTTCGGGTTACTATCCGGTAAGAAAAAAGTGAACCAAACAATAGCAGAAAAAGATCAACGAACCGTAGGAGCCAAACGATTCAACGAATCAAGTCGTAAAATGCCCGAAGTGGCACTTGAGATGGTTCAACGCGCCTTGAACCAAGGGATTTACGCCACCCATGTGTTGATGGATAAATGGTTTACTTCCCCTAAAATGATAGACCAATTACACGATATGGGGATTCACACCATTGGGATGGTGAAAAATGGAAAAACCAAATACCTTTTTCATCAACGTTTATACAAGCTGGAAGAACTTTATGCCAAATCTACGAAAGAATATACACAAGAAGCGATTATTTCCTCGATTGTGGTGAAACCAAGCTCCGGCAAAAATCCCGTGAAAATCGTTTTTGTCAAAAATCACAATAAGAAAAGTGCTTGGTTGGCGATTATGACCGATGATCTGGATTTATCTTCCCAAGAAATGGTCAAAACATACTCGGCGAGATGGGACATCGAGACATTTTTTAAGGCATCGAAATCATTGCTTCATCTGACTAAAGAAACACAAACGCGACATTATCAAGCCTTAATTTGTCACACCACCATTGTGTTCACACGGTATATTTTATTAAGCTGGCAGCAGCGCTGTGCCAATGATGAGCGGACCTTAGGTGGCTTATTTTATGAACTGGGCGATCAAATAAAAGAACTCGATTGGTCCGCTGCTCTTATCGAATTAGTACATATTATTCAAGCGGTAAGCGAAGAATCAGGAAGCCAATTACAAGATTTTATTACAAGTCAACTCCAACACTGGGTGGATACTCTGCCCCGTTATATCAAGGCTTATCTCCCAGATTTGGTGTGCGAAACTTGAGTAAATAATATAAAATATCTGCTAATGTCGGAACTTCAATCGTTACATAGCTTCCAAAAGTTTGAGTGACTTCTTCTATTTGGTCTGTCATAGCAACAAAACCATTGTTTGTATAATTAATTGTTATAAAATAGCTTCGAATGTCCCTATCTAGAAGCATTTGGCTACCCTTTACAATAGCAAAATTTCCTTTTAACTCCTCTAATGTTTGGTTAAAAAGAACTTCTCCTTGATCAATTAGTGCAATATAATCTGCAAAATTCTCTAGCTCTTCAACTAAATGGGTCGTAAAGAAAATGCTACACTGAGCATCCAACATTACTTCTCGTAATAAATTTACAAGTTCCCGTCGAAAAGCAGCGTCTAACCCTGCAAAAGGCTCATCCATAATAATTAATTGTGCATGATGAGATAAAGCAACAGCTAAAGACATTTTCATTTGCATACCTTTAGAAAAACTTTTCAGCGTTTTATTTAGAGGTAACCCGAATTTTTCCACATATTGATAGAATAACTCATTATCCCATTTTTTATATGAATGTTTAAGAATTTTATTTAACTCTTTGATATTCAAGTTCTCATAATAAATATTTTTATCATATACAAAACCAATTTGTTCTTTAATCTCTTTGGATTGCGTTGCTGACTGATTATTATCTAAACCAAAAGCTTCAATGCTTCCTTTATCTGGCGTCAAAAGGTTCATAATTAATTTTATGAGCGTTGATTTTCCAGAACCGTTTGTTCCGATCAATCCAGTAACATAGCCTTGTTTAATTGACAAGTTAACATCAGACAATGAAAAGCCTTTGTACTCTTTTGTTACATGATTAAATTCAATTACGTTATTTGTCATTTTTACACCTCATATAACATAGTTAGTAGCTCTTTTAATTCAGTAAACGAAAGCCCGATCTCTTTACTGTTTGCAATTACCGCATTCAGTTGCTCTTCAATCACCTTTAACTTTTTTTCACGAATCAGTTCTAAGTTTTGTTCCGCAACAAACGAACCTTTACCCACAATCGAATAAGTAAAACCAGATCTTTCTAGCTCCTCGTAAGCTCTTTTGGTAGTAATTACACTTATTTCAAGGTCTTTTGCTAGTTGACGAATTGACGGTAGTCCTTCTCCCTCTGTTAATTCTCCAGATAAAATGGCTGCTTGAATTTGTTTTTTTATCTGCAAATAAATCGGTTCTTTAGACGAATTAGAAATAATAATTTCCATTTCAGTACCTCTTTTAAATAATTTTAAGTGTCATATTACATATATATAATATGTTCATTATATATACTTTAAAGTATATAGTCTATGGTCAAAACAAAAAGCCTTTTAAGTATCCTTTTATATAATCTACCGACAATCAATAACGCCTTCTGAATCTTCCATTATATTTCTCTTCGTTAATTGCTATATATCACTCTACAATAGCTAGTATTACCCTAAAAAACCATAATTTTCTTCGTTAAGATTAAAACCAAATTCCACTTCTATCTTATATTTACGTCTCTTACGTTTAAAAAATTTCTTCAAAAACTTGTAAAGCAGTTTTTAAATCTAGTATAAGATCTTGCGGACCTTCAAACCCAACAGACAATCTTAATAAGTCCGGCGTCAAACCATAAGATTCGCGTAGCTTCTGTGGTATATCAGCATGTGTTTGGGTTGTTGGGTAAGTAATCATCGTCTCTATACGCCCTAAACTTTCGGCAAAGGTAATTAATTGAAGTTTAGCCAAAAATTGGCTGATTTTCTCTTCTTGAGATACATAAAAGGTGATCATTCCACCTCTTTCAGGATAAAGGACTTTTTTGTAATATGAAACAATTGCAAAGAAATTTCCTTCATGAAGATTTATTTTTTCTACTGCGTGAATTTTTCATTAAGCGCCTTTAAGCTTCATTTTAATAAATGATCTAATACCTCCCTTCATCCATTTTTAGAAACAAAAAAATCTCCATCCCTTTGCTTATTATTTATAATAAACAAAGGGACGAAGACTTTTCGTGTTACTACCCTTATTCGTATCAACTTCACAGTTGATACCTCAACGGTACCCATGATACCCGGCAGTATATCGGCTGCTTTTCCGTCTATCCAGCGCTAACGATATAAGTCCTTAGATAAAAAATTATTAGAAAATTATGATTAATCGTTGACGTTTATTTCTTTGTTTGTTATGCTCCTTTTAATCTCATAATTAAACACGTTGAAGAAGAAAGTAAATTCATAAATTTTCCACAGAGAGTCTCGTTTGCTGAAAGAGATGAAAAACATGGATTGAAAATGGCTTTGGAGTGCATGCAGTGAGTTTTAAAATAACTGCATACGGAAGTTTCCGTTATCAAAATATAAGTATAGTTTATGAAAACCGTATTGTACTTAGTAAGGTGTCAACCGTGAGATTGGCATAAAAAAAGGTGGTAACATGTATACATATGCATCCTTAAAAGACCCAGGTCTTTTAAGGATGCTTTTTTTTATAAAAAAAGAGGAGGAAAAAAATGCGTAAAAAGAAGGTTATTGGAAGTATTGTTGGAGTATTAAGTACTACTTTACTGCTAGCTGCTGGGTGTAGTAATGGTGGCGAAAGCACAGAAGAAACAAACGAAATCCATGTGGGTACCTCCCCTGGTCCTTATAGTGAATTATTCACTGACGGGATTGCCCCTATTTTAGAAGAACAAGGGTATTCCGTGACAGCAACAGATTTCGATGAATTATTACAAGCAGACATCGCTTTAAATGAAGGGGACATTGATGTAAATGTCGATCAGCATGAAGCCTATTTAGAGGACTTTAATAAAAATAATGACGCAAATTTAACAGGCTTAATCTCAATTCCTACCGTACCAACAGGGATTTATGGTGGTAGAAAAGACGCACTAGACGAAATAGAAGAAAATGACACTGTCGCCATTCCAGATGACGCTTCAAATACTGCACGGGCTTTGTTAGTACTAGAAGATGCAGAATGGATTACCCTTGAAGAAGGCGTGGACCCAATTGTAGCCACATCTAGTAATATTGCAGAAAATCCTTACAACTTAGATATCGTGGAAATGGACTCCAACCAAATTCCAAGAAGCTTAGAAGATATAGACTATGGTGTTATTCCTGGAAGTATTGTCTATAATGCGGATATCGACGCTTCGTTAAGTCTTTTAAATGAAGATATCTTAGACGAATATGAACTAGTAGTTACTGTGGACGAACAAAATGAAGATTCCGAGTGGGCTCAAGCGATCGTTGAGGCTTATCAATCAGATGAATTTGCTGACTATTTAGAAGAACGAAATGAAGATGATTATTGGTTTATACCTGAAGATTTACAATAAGGAGACTTTCTTATGTATAATGACTCTACTTTTTTTAACAAATTGACACAAATACGTCGACATATCCATCAACATCCAGAACTTTCAAAACAAGAATATCAAACAACCGCCTTTATAAGAAATTTTCTTGAAGAACGTAATATCAGAATTTTAGAAAGTAACCTTGAGACAGGTCTTATTGCGGAGATCGGAGAAAAGGAAGGAAAAATAATCGGATTACGGGCAGACATTGACGCTCTTCCAATTACTGAAAAAACACAACTTTCTTATAAATCGATAAACGAAGGTGTAATGCATGCTTGCGGCCATGACCTTCACACTACTTCTCTTTTAGGAGCCGCTGAATTATTAAAACAACACGAAAAAGAATTACCAGGGAAAGTTCGTCTTATCTTTCAACCAGCAGAAGAAATTTTCCAAGGTGCTCAATTAGTCATCGATACAGTTGATTTTAATGGCTGGTCAGCTTTGGTCGGGTTTCATAATGCTCCCGATCTCCCGTTAGGAGCTATTGGGTTTCGTGAAACCAAACAAATGGCGAGTGTCGACCGCTTCTATGGAATCATTCACGGCGTCGGAACACACGCAGCTCATCCAGAGCAAGGAAATGATCCAATCGTAACTGGATCTCAAATTGTTGCAAATTTGCAAGCAATCGTAAGTAGACACATCCCCGCCAGTGAACAAGCAGTTGTTTCGATCACCCACACGACAGCCGGAAACACTTGGAACGTTATCCCTGATGAATTTCACTTTGAAGGAACTGTTCGAACCTTTGACAATAAAGTAAGAGAAAAAGTATTATATTTGTTAGAAAAAATTGTTCATAATACAGCAGATAGTTTTGTGCAAAAAGCTGATTTAGAATGGATTACAGGTCCTGGCCCTTTAAATAATGATCTAAACTTATTTAAAAGACTATCCTCAACATTTGCAAAAAACAAAAGTAACATTGTCCCAATGTCTAGTAACTTAGGTGGAGAAGATTTTGCTTTTTATCAAGATCATGTTCCAACATTTTTTGCTTCTATCGGTACTGGGAAAAATTTTCCTCTCCACCACCCTGAATTTTTAGTTGACGATGCTGGATTAGTATACACAGTAAATTATTACTTAGATGCTGTAAAAGAACTTTTATTTAATGGATAAGAAAATAAACAACTGAATAGAATTGGCCTGGAAGATACATTAACTTTATCTAATCACACTCCCGCTAAAAGAAACATCGATCTAGTCAATGACGTATTGGAAATGAAACGCACAATAAAACAAAGCTGATAAAAACAAAAATCCAGTCTTATCAGCTATTATTCATTCTATTAGTTATTAAACACTAACCTCACTTAGTAGCTTTAGCTAAAATACGGCTCATCAAAAGTAACCGTTCTTTTATCTATATTTACCGTTACTTCCAGTCCATAAGGTAATAAGGTTCTAGGAAACGCATGTCCAAAGGGCAGATTGTATAGGATAGGCATTGTATCATCGGCTATAACTTCTCGATAAATTTTTTTATATTCATTATAGTAGACTTCATTTTGTGGTTTTCCTATGATTAACCCATTAATAACTGAAAAAATCCCTTTTTCTTTCAATACATTGAGCATTTTTTCTAACTTTTCTGGCGAAGGTTTTTCTTCACTAGTTTCTAAAAACATCATTTTTCCTTTCCATTCTTCTAAGGTTAGAAAAATATGATATTGTTGAATAATTTCTTTTTGTTCAGGGTAGCGTTCTCCAATTAAACATTCATATAAACTTTCTAAGCATCCGCCTAATAATTTACCAGAAACATTTTTGTCTCCCTGCAAAACCTCAATCCCACGAGTTTCAACGTGTCGTGTTCTTTTTGTTCCGACAGCTTCAGCTGAAAAATCTTCTCGTTCCTCATACCACCATTGTGTCTCAGGAACAGCCGTTAATTCATTTCCTGCAAAATATTTTAGAAAAGTTTCCTTTGTATAAGGTAGCATTTCGTTCTCTAACTCAGCTAGATCACTTAAAATATTTAAGCCATAAATGGATTCCATACCTAATCGATAAAACATTAAATGGTTCACTGTTGTATCTGAAAATCCAGAAAAGATTTTCGGGTTACTTAGCACATTTTGGATAAATTCGTTATCTTCCATTAGGTAGGAAAGCAAACGGAAAGTGTCATCTCCCCCAATTGCACAGAAAATTCCAGAAATCGTATCGTCTGCAAAAGCATCTTTTAAATCTTGCGCACGCGCTTCTGGATGTTTATTTAAATAATCTAAACCTTTCAATGCATTAGGCATTGTCACAGGTTCCAAGCCAAATGATTTAATTCTTTGTTTGCCTAGCTTTAATTGATGAGTAGCAAAAGACTCTCCTAAGATCCCACTGGAAAGACTCACAATAGCTACTCGATCTCCCTTTTTTAATCCTTTAGGTTTCTTCATAGTTTTCGCTCCTTTTTCCTTATCAATACTACCTTGATGTAATTACTATACTACATTTTAACCATTAATGTAGTATAATGATGTCACATGTACCCATCATTTTTTCAATAAAATGAGAAGAGTTTTTTGCTTACTGACAATTCAAATATGTAAGTATTCTTTTTAAAGATTAGCCGAAAATAGCAAAACTAGAGGAAGTCAAGCTGAGGAACTCTAGAAAGTAGCAAAGCTAGAGGTAGTTCAGCTGAAGAGCTCTAGAAAATAACAAAACTAGAGGTAATTCAGCTGAAGAGCTCTAGAAAATAACAAAACTAGAGGTAATTCAGCTGAAGAGCTCTAGAAAGTAGCAAAACTAGAGGAAGTTCAGCTGAAAAGCTCTAGAAAACTGAAATAGAAAACTTACAAAAGGTTTTTACTACCAGTAAAAAAACATCTATTTCATTTCAGTCAATAAGGAGGCAGTTTATGATCAACGTAAATTTTTTAGTATTTGATGATTTTGAATCTTTGGATCTATTTGGTGTGGTGGAAATTTTTGGGCGTTTGCAAAATAACTACGTCTTAAACTATTACTCTATGGAAGGCGGATTGATTAAAAGTAGACAGAATGTAGAAATGATGACTCAACCAATTACCCGTTTAATGAATGACGGGATCTTAATCGTACCTGGTGGTGCAGGAACTAGAACGTTGGTCAATGACGAAGAGTGGATAGGAAAACTAAAACGGGTTAGTCTAGTAGCTGCTAATGTTCTAACAATTTGCACTGGGTCTGCTTTATTAGCAAAAACAGGGCTTTTAAATAATAAAAAAGCAACAAGTAATAGGGTAGAGGGGAAATAAAATTTCCGCCCCTCCCGTCGCACCGTACGTACGGTTCTCGTATACGGCGCTACGTTTGTATTGTTTTCACACTTTATTTAGATAGTAAGTTAAGGGATCGACCAATCCAGGTCTATCCTTTTTCTTTATGGCTAAAACTTTCGGACTCAGCGTAAAATTGACAACGTGCATTCCACATTTCCTATACCAACCTAATCTAGAATTAGCGACCTTATAAATGTCTTCTTTCTTGAAATGACACTTGAATAGTCGATTCAATTGTTGTAAATTCGTATAGATTCGTTGCGGAAGTTTCCATTGTTTTATGATAATGACACGGACTTTATGTCGTAACCATTGACCAAACTTCGCTAGATAGGTTTTCATACTACCGATACGGTAGTAATTGATCCAGCCCCTTACAATTTGGTTCAATTTCGTAAATGTCACAGTTAAAGGTCGCGACACGGCATGTTTCCTTTTAAGAATTTCTTTGGTTTTGTCATAGAGCTTTGTTTTACTGACTTTGCTCGGTTTACACTGCCAACCCTTTTGGTTCTTCCAAAAGGTAAATCCTAAAAATTTACTTTGTGTCGGTCGTACGACCTTGGTTTTCGTGACATTCACTTGCAAGAATAACTTTCTTTCTATCCAATCCGTAATAGATTTCATCACACGGTTGGCTGCCATCTCACTTTTGACAAAAATATCCGTATCATCCGCGTACCGAACAAAATGCAGCCCTCTTGCTTCTAATTCTTTATCCAGTTTGTCCAGATAAATATTCGCTAAAATTGGACTTAACGGGCCTCCTTGCGGAACCCCGGTTTCGTTCGGACTAACGAAGCCATTCTCCATAATACCTGCTTTTAAGAAAACACGTATTAAATGAAGGGTCTCTCTATCTTTGACCCGTTCTCTGAGGGTCGAGATTAATTTATCATGGTGAACGGTATCAAAATATTTCTCAATATCCATATCGATGAGCCATTCATAGCCTTCATTCAAGTAATCAAGTACTTTTTCAATTGCTTGATGAGCACTTCGATTCGGACGAAAACCATAACTGGTTTCACTGAAGTGGACATCGAAGATGCGACTTAATTGTTGCGCTGTTGCTTGTTGCACCACACGGTCTACCACAGTTGGAATCCCTAAGGGTCTTTGTTTCCCATCGGATTTAGGGATATAAACCCTTTTGACCGCCTTTGGTCGGTAGGTCATCGAACGAATCTCTTGAACAAGATCTCGCCCCTGTTGATAAAAATAATGGTCGAGTTCATCAACTGTCATTTCATCCACGCCCGGGGCCCCTTTATTCTTTTTGACCTGTTCGATGGCTTGTGTCATATTTTGATAACTCGTAATCTTTTCAATTAATCTCATGCGCTGTTCCTCCTCTAGGCGTAAATTTATCCAAAACCGCCCCCACTACCTTTCCCATCAATAGTTACGTTCTATTGTTCTAGGGTATTCTCGTTTTCGGACTATTTGGACATTTCCTTCTAGCGATTCACACTATACAAACATTCGGCCCTTCACTACATGAAATGCAATAGCTACTATGGCCTCAGCTGACTTCTTACGACAAACCTTTTTCGACCGTTCGCAAACGTTCGTAAGACCTCCCAGGGTAAGACATTTATCTTTCTCTCCACAACCTCTTGATTTACTGTCTTGGTTTTACGTTTACCTTTTGGACTTTAGCTTGTTATGCAGCCTTATCCACCATTTAGCCTCATCAAGTTCCTGTGCGTAGGCTCAAGAGATTTGCGTCACCACTTCCTTCCCCCCATCATCACTGATTTCGGCTTGTGGCTCGCTACACTTGGCGGTAACTACCCGTGACTGGACTTTCACCAGCTAGATAAATGCCATGCCTGGCACACATAAAAGAGCCTTTGAATGGGTGAAGTCCGTTAATGAATCAGTTCTTTGGCAAGAAAAGGCAAGATGGGTTGTTGCTGATAAGTACTATACTTCTTCTGGAGTATCAGCTGGAATGGACATGGCTTTAGGTTTTATTGCAGATCAGCGTGGTAAAAATATAGCAGAAAAAATTTCATTTGAAATTGAGTACAGTTGGAATGATAATCCAAACAATGACTTATTTGCTTAAAAATTTACCTATTTACTTCCAGCTCTCTTTTTTATTATTGTAAGCGTATTTAATGCAAAAGTTTCGTTCCATTGATAAAGTGGAACTAACAAATACTACAGGGAGTGAGCAAAATGTATGAATTACATGAACTACTTGCTAAATTAAAAGATTACGAATGGATCGATTTAACACACGTAGTCACTGAAGATATTCCGGTTTATCATACTTTTAACCCTCTGTCAGAAACCACGATTTCAACGATCAAAGAGACGGGTTCGTATTCAGTGGAGTACAGTATCGGAAATTCTCATGGAACTCATATCGACGCACCCAGCCATTTTGCAAACGGAAAAAGAGACCTATTAGATATACCGCAAAAAGAACGTGCACTTCCTCTGTATGTTCTTCATTTGGAAGATAAAGTAGCAGAAAACGCTGGATATGCAGTAACAGTTGATGATTTAAAAGCGTTTGAAGCAACTTACGGAAAAATTCCAGAAGGTAGTTTTGTCGCTTTTTCAAGCGGTTGGTATAAAAACTTTGATAATGAAGAGAAATTTTTAAACAAAGACGAAAACGGTGTTGAACACACGCCCGGCTGGTCGATTTCTGCGTTAGAATACCTAAGTCGCAAGCGAAATGTAACTGCAATTGGGCATGAAACACTAAACACTGATAGCGGACCGGAAGCAGCAGAAGCCAACTTTTTGCCTGCGCAACAATACTGGCTAAAGGAAGATAAATACCAAAATGAACTATTAGCTAATTTAGATAAAGTCCCTGCTATTGGCAGTATCATTTTCACGGGAATGCCGCATATTTCTAATGCGCCAGGTTTCCCAGCTGAAGTTTTTGCGATTGTACCGAAAAAGTAAACGATCCATTTATTTGCCAAAAAATACCATTCCTCTTGTTCATTGACAATTAAGGAATAGTATTTTTCATTTTTAAAATGAATTCATTTTACGATCAATTAAACCCATCACGTTTGTTTCTTAATTGAACAAATTCATCAAAGTCATTTGCTCGCATAAATGGATTAACCTCTTTTTCAACTTCAATGGTTGAAGGCAAGGTTGGTTCATTTTTTTCTCTTTGTTGGCGAACTTTTCTTAATGCTTCTTCTACAGCTGAATTCGATGGATCAACTTCATTGGCAAAACGCAAATTAGTTTCCGAATATTCATGAGCTGCATATACTTTTACATCATCTGCTAACTGACTAAATTTATTCACAGTTTCATACTGAGCCTGATAATCGCCGGTAAAGACCCTGCCACAACCGGCCATAAATAAGGCATCGCCGCAGAATACTTTGTCGTCAACTAAATAAGCAATGTGACCATTCGTATGTCCAGGAACTGCGATAATTTCCCAATCTTGCCCCAACAAACCAATTGTTTCACCGTCATGAACAATATTTTCAGCATAAGCACGACATTCTTCTGGTCCATATACTGCAATATCCGGGTACTTAGCTACAATTTCTTTTACACCCCCAGTATGATCTGCGTGATTGTGCGTGAGCAAAATAGCTGATAAGTGTTCATCTTTGTGGTTCGCTAAATAATCCAAAACAGGCATTGCTTCACCAGGATCTATAACTACAAGTTCCTGTTCTTTTTGATAGAGCCAAATATAATTATCTGATAGCGCTTCTAAAGCGGTAACTGTCATTTTATCTCCTACTTTCCATCTATAATTTCCTTATGTCTATTTTACTGTAAATAAGAGTATATGTTAACTCATAGCCTTGAAACCATTTATTAAACAAGAAAAATTAATAAGTAAGTTGCTTTTTAAATGGAGCCAAGATGTAATAAACACAACAGAAGTAGTTTAGAGAAAAAAAGAGGAAGCTGTTTCGCACGAAGGCTTTAAAAGAAAAAATGTTTTGTTAGCTGAATATTTCCAACTGGAGTCAAAAAAGATGCTTCTTCAACCAATCCCCTTGCTAAATTTGTTAGATTATCATGAATATATTAGTGATAACGAGATTTTGCAGTTTAAATTTTTCCACAGGTTTTATAATGCTTTATAAAAAAATGTAACGACTTACGTTTATAAGTTCATAATTATAAGCTCGTGTGCTATAATAAAATTGTGAAACGAGATTATCACACAATTGAGGCACCAAAAAAGCCACCCTATGTCAGTAGGATGGCTTTTTTCTTAGCACTGTTGTAATTTCCAAATGCTAAGGCTAGAATAGCAACTGCTTCGATCACTTATTAACCATCTAGCCAATGATCAACTAGTACAATGACTAGACCCACAAAAAGCGGGGCAATGATTAACGAGATTATTTTTTCACACAATCGAATCACCCCTTTCTAGGGCAGTTGCCAAAAATATTATGACATATTTTATTAATTAGTATCACAAAAAAGAAAGTGCTTTAAATGTTTAACAATAAAAAATACTAAAACTCTTATTAACAAAAGTTTTAGCGTATTTTTATTTTGCTTATTCATTTTTTAGCTATACATTCTCCAAAAATTTCTGAGCTACAGCTCGTGCGGAGTATGGATTTTGCCCAGTAATGATTCGTCCGTCCTGTATGGAAAATGATTTAAAGGCTCTTGCTTTAACAAATTCAGCTCCATGTTCTTCAGCGACTTTCTCATTATAAAATGGAACAACGGAGCTTTTTCCACTAAGTTGTTCTTCAGTAGTCGTAAAGCCCGTAATCTTTTTATCTTTTACAAAATATTCTCCATTTATATCTTTTATAAATAACAAGCCTGCGATACCGTGGCAAACCGACATAACATACCCATTATTCTGATAAATTTGTAAACTAATTCTTTCTAATGCTGAATGATTAGGAAAATCCCACATTACGCCATGTCCACCTGTATAATAAATACCGCAATAGTCAGCAGCGTTAACTTCGCTTGGTTTAAGCGAATTACCTAGGGCTTTGTCTTGGAATTGACGTTGTTCATAAATAGCAAAAGAAGCATCATCAACAGATTTTAGACTTCGCGGATCTAACGGAACAAAACCTCCTTGAGGACTGACGTAATCTACCGCAAAACCTTGCTTTTGGACTTCATCTACAAACTCAGTTGCTTCGCCTAGCCACAACCCTGTCGCTGCATTTTTTTTGCCATATTTTACCGTATTCGTTAATACAACGAGAATTTTTTTCATCAGGACTCCTCCTTCCATCATTCTTTTATTTTTATAATAATTTTTCCTTTGGCGTGACCAGATTCAGAATATTCTACTGCTTCTTGCGTTTGTTCAAAAGGAAAAACTCGATCAACAATGGGTTCCAATTTTTCATCTTCGATATAATCACGTAAGATTTCTAATTGCGCGCCACTTGGTTTCATAAATAGAAAATGATAGTCAACGTCGTATTTCTTTTCTAAACGAGTTAATTTAAATGAAGCTAAACCAAATAGCATTGTTTTAAACCAACCTGCACCGTATTCTTTACCAAAACGAGCATTCGGTGTTCCACTGAGAGTGACTATTTTTCCACCTGGTTTTAGAACTTTAAAGCCATCGATTAAATTTTGTCCACCTAGAGTATCGTAAACATCGTCATAATCGCTTAAGACATCCGCAAAATTTTCTTCACGATAATTAATGATTTGATCAGCACCTAGACGAGTAACTAAATCCTTTCCTCGATTACTTGCCGTAGTAGCAACATAAACGTCCATCAACTTAGCCAATTGAATCGCAATGGTACCAATTCCACCAGAGCCCGCTTGAATCAATACTTTATCTCCTGGTTGTACTTGCATGATATCATGTAAGGCTTGATAACTTGTTAAACCAACTAAGGGGATTGAAGCTGCCTCTTCAAACGTAAGGTTCTTAGGTTTGAGTGCAATATCTGCTTGATCAACGCCAAGATATTCAGCAAAGGTCCCGATTTTAGACTTTTGTGGGCGTCCATATACTTCATCGCCTACTTTAAATTTTGTGACATTGCCTCCTACTTTTACAATTCTACCAGCAAAATCATTTCCCAGTACTAAAGGCATATCATAGTGTAATAATAACTTCAATTTTCCATCACGGATTTTCAAATCAATTGGGTTAATACTTGCAGCTACAATTTCTATTAGTACTTCATCGGCCGAAATTTCAGGTATAGGTAAAGTCAGTTCTTCTAATTTTTCTTGTTTATAATGGGAAATCCCCATTGCTTTCATCGTCTGTGCCACTTTCTTCCTCCTAATCGTTCAAAGGTTTAAACCATTGAATTTACGAACATTATCTTATGCTTTTTGAAAGTATTAGTCAACTGTTTCGTTTTCAATTAAAAATAAACTTTCAAGAAGGTTTTAAAGCAAGCACAATATCTTTCTCATCAGTTTTTGTGAATATGGTATAGTATTAAAAAAAGAGGTGATTTGATGAGATTGATTGAATACACGGCAAAATATAAAGAGTATCTGGATAACTACTATTTAGCCGATGACACTTTTTCTAGAAGCCCACAAGAGTCGCTTTTACAAACACAACGAGGCAAAGAGTTTCATCGTATTTTAGCTTTCTATCACGATGATTTAGTTACTTTCTTTATTTTAGATGAAGGCAAAGATAAATATGACTATAGCGATCGTGCTGATAGTCTCCTTCTACGTAGCTTTTCAACCGATAGCAGATATACTAAAAAAGGATTTGCTTTACAAGCGCTTAAGGAATTACCTGTCTTTGTTCAAAAGAAATTTCCTCATATCGGGACAATTGTCTTAGGCGTCAATGAAGAAAACACTAAAGCTATTCAATTGTATAAAAAAAGTAATTTTAATGATACTGGCAGAAAATATCATGGGCGAAAAGGTTGGCAACTTATTTTTGAATTACCTATCCATTAATATTGTTTTAACTAGTAGTGCTATCGCATCCCAACAAGCATGCTTTTGCTTTATAACCCTTTTTACTCGATGGTTTGACAACCCATTTAATCAATGGTTTAATTGATTGAACGAATGAACCAAAGAGGAGAGCATCATGGAAAAGCAAGATTTTCAACAGTTAAAAAACGAATTTGCAAATATTAGTGAGTTTCTTTTAGCTTTAGGAGATGAAAAACGACAAATTATTATTATGGCCTTGTTAGAACAAGAATCTTGTGAAGGGCTACGGGTAACAGATTTGACTGAACTTACTCACCTCTCTAGACCAGCAGTCTCCCATCACTTAAATATTTTAAAACAAGCTAATATTGTTGCTATTCGTAGTGAAGGGACCAAAAATTATTATTATTTTTCTAACATGATTGATAGTGTTAAAGATATGAAAAAATTAAACGACCACCTATTCACTTTGTTGGAAGAAAAGGAGAACGATATTAAAAATAATTTACATGAATGAATAATCTTTTCAATTACACAGTTTTAAAAAAACTTGTTAAGGAGGCACCAATGATTAAAGCAATTGCAGCAGATATGGATGGTACTTTTTTAAATTCAAATAACACTTATGATAAAGCTCGATTTGAAGCTATCTATAAGCAACTCGTTGATCAAAACATAAAATTTATTGTAGCCAGTGGGAATCAATATGCGCAGTTAAAATCTTTCTTCCCAGAAAAAGATGGTACGATCACTTATATTTCCGAAAATGGCGCGATTATTGGCCAATCTGGACAATTACAAAGCATCGCTTCTTTTCCCCATGAATTTATCCAAGAAGTACTTGATGACTTAATTTATCGTACAAACAATAACGAGTTTATCTTGTGTGGCGCAAAAAGTGCTTATCTGTTAAAAGCAGCTAGTTCCCATTTCAAAAATTTTGCAAAAAAATATTATTATAAATTGGCAGAAGTCGATACTCTTAATCCTTTACCTGACGATACATTAGTCAAAATTGCCTTAGACGTAGGAATAGAAAAAGCTGAGTTAATCGTTGATCAATTAAATAAAAAATATGCTCATCAGCTGTTAGCTGTCTCCAGCGGACATGGAAGTATTGACATTACTATTCCAGAGATCAATAAAGGGAGCACGCTTGCAAAACTACTAAACAAATGGTCTATCCAACCGAATGAACTATTAGCTTTCGGTGATGCAAACAATGATCTTGAAATGATTGCTTTGACCAAACATAGTTATGCGATGCAAAACAGCACCTCAAACAAAGTCCGGCAAACCGCTCAACATCAAGCGCCTTCTAACGATGAATCCGGTGTATTGTCAGTCATTGAATCGTATTTATTTGAATAAGCGAAAAAAAATAGTGCTATGACATAAGTCCATTTGATAATAAAATATCCGAACTATAGAGAGATTGCTCCTGCGATTACTCGTCGCATGAAAAAACTGTGCTCCTGCGATTACTCGTCGCAAATCCACAACGATTAGCAGATCTCAATAATATAGTTCGGATATTTTTATCTTGTTTTTACTTATGTTATAGCTCCTTATTTTTTAATTTAAAATTGCTAAACCCAAACATAGATATCCGGCATAAAAACACCATACAAGATAAGGAACGAATAAATAACTTGCCGCTTTATTGATGTAATAAAATACGCGGATACAGGCAATGATCATCACAATTAAACCGATAATTACAAGGCTTGCTATCCAGTAATGATTACCACCAAAGAAAAGAATACTCCAAGAAAAATTCAGTATTTGTTGTATCGCAAAAAGAGTAATCGCTGAAATTTTCAATTTATTGGCAACTTTGGAGATAATCAGTAAAAATAAGGCCGTCCCCATCAACGCATACAAAATTGTCCAAACCGTACCAATGATGTTGCCGGGCGGTGACAAAGGCGGTTTTTGCAATTCTTGATAAACACTTTGAATATCTCCTGCAAACAATCCTGAGATAATTCCTGTTAACTCAATTCCTACGACACTTATTAACCAAATGACCCACTTTCTCATCCTATCGTCCTCCTCAAAAATTTAAATACATTTCAACTGTTTAAAACCGATAGAGCATATGATACATGTCAAAATCACTTGTTTGACTCTGTTCAATCACTGCATATCCAGCACGCGAATAGATCTCTTTATTCTTTTTATCTGCAGTATATAAATACACAGCTTCAAAATCCTTTGCATAACGTTGATGAACTTCATTTAAAAATCGTTTACCTATACCTTGACCTTGATATTTTGCAGATACAGCAATCGCTGATAACGTCACGTGTTTTTCTTTTATCGGTTGGGACAACCTCATAGCTTTAGATATAGCAACGGCATTTTTATATTTAACCTTTGTCACTAAGGGAAAAAGGTTAAATATCTTGGGAACAACAATTTTTAATAAACTTGCAAAAGAGCCCTTAATCGTTTTTTTAATAACCGCAATTCCTACTATAGCGTCATTGCTTTTAGCAATGATAATATCATGACCCCTTGCAAGATAAACTCTGGCGTTCAGCAAAGTAGCTTCATAGAACTGTTTTTCTGTCTGCTTATGGTCAAAATTATAGGTATAAGCAGTGATCGCTTCTGTTTTGAATGTTTCCGCAAACAACTGCATCGCTTGTATGAATTCATCGTTGTCTTCTTTAAGCATGTGAAAAGTTACTTGATTCTTAGTCAAATTTCTCATCCTTTTTTCAGTTGAATACCTTCATTGTGTTAAATACGGGGCTGTTACTGTCTGATCTGCTTTTGCTAATTCTTCCACGGTTCCTGAAAAAGTAAGATAGCCACCCTTACTGCCGCCTTCAGGACCAATCTCGATAACCCAGTCGGCTCGTTTAATCACACTAATGTGATGTTCCAAAAGAATGATACTGTTTCCTGTTTCAACCATTTGTTCAAATAAATCTAAAAGTTGTTGAATATCGTCTAAATGTAAGCCATCGGTTGGCTCATCTAATAGATAAATTGTTCCCTTGCGGTGAAGGTTATCCGCTAGTTTTAGGCGTTGTAACTCCCCGCCTGATAATGTAGATAACGATTGGTTTAATTTTAAGTAGCCTAATCCGACATCCAAAAGCTGTTTTAATTCCTCTGCAAATGATTGGTCTTTAAAAAACGCAAAACTTTCATTCACGTTCATTTCCAACACATCCACAATGGTTTTTCCTTGGTATAAATATTGGGTAGCTTCTTCATTATAGCGAGTTCCATGACACAATTCACACACCGTCGTTACGTCCTCCATGAAAGACATATCAGAAACGATAACTCCTTTTCCTTTACATCTAGGACAAGCGCCTTTTGAATTATAACTAAATAATGCAGGACTTACGTTGTTTTCTTTGGCAAATAACGAGCGAATCTTATCAAAAATATTCAGATAGGTCATTGGCGTAGAACGTAAATTAACACCAATACTTTTTTGCGAAATATAAACCAATTCTTGTTCTTGTTGCACAATTTCTTGATAAATAACACTGGCTAAAGAAGATTTTCCTGAGCCAGCTACTCCACAAATAACTGTCAGCACACCTAATGGAATATCAACGGAAAGATTTTTTAGGTTATGAAGATCCGCATTTTTGACTGCTAATGTGCTTTTTGACTTTCTTGGTGCCGTATTTAATGGTATTTTTTCTTGTAGTGCTCGGCTGGTGATCGTATTTGATTGTAAAAACTTATCATATGGACCAGCAAATTGAATCTCTCCACCATCTTCCCCTGCTTTAGGTCCTAAATCAACAATATAATCCGCCATTTTAATGAGTTGCGGATGGTGTTCGACTAAAATCACCGTATTACCTTTATTTTTTATTGCAAGTAGTGCTTGACTGACGCGTTCAATATCTTGTGGATGCAAGCCAGCACTGGGCTCATCTAAAATGTACATAATATCATTTAATGAACTATTAATATATTTGGCTATTTTTATTCGTTGCGCTTCGCCGCCTGATAATGTGCCCGTCGCTCTTTCCAGTGTTAAATAGGATAAACCGATATCAATTAATGCTTGGACGCGTAACATAATTTCTGATTTTACATTGACCGCTAAAGGATCAGTAACCGCAGCAACAAATTCTTTTAATTGCTCTAACGATAAATTTACAACATCCGCAATATTTTTATCCATAATCTTACAACTTCTGACTCTTTCGTTCACTCGACTGCCATGACAATCTGGACATTCTTTTACTGTTACAAAACGATCCAGTTGCTTTTGATGCCGGCGTCCTTCATCAGAATGAATAATACTTCTTTGCACCCGTGGAATGATCCCTTCATACAAAGCGGTATGTGGCCATTCAGGCGGTGCATTTTTAATTTGTTGCTGGGGCGCGTAAAACAATAAGTCTTGTTCTTCTGGCGTGTAGTCCGCAATTTTCTTATCTAAATCAAATAAGCCACTATCCGCATAACGTTTCCAGCGCCATTTTCCTTTATGAAACGTCGGAAAGTCGATAGGGTCTTCGTTTAACGATTTATTAAAATCAACCAACTGATGAAGATGAATTTCTGTTACTTTCCCAAGACCATCACAAGTTGGGCACTTACCGTCTGGATGATTAAATGAAAACGTATCTGAATAACCAATAAAAGGTTTGCCAACACGCGAAAATAATAGCCGCAAAAAAGTATAGATATCCGTATATGTTCCCACGGTCGAACGAGAATTGGCCGAGACTTTCTTTTGTTCGATCATAATCGATACGGGCAAATTTTCGATTTTTTCTACATCCGGCCGTCCGTATTTAGGTAGATACCTTTGTGTATAGCTACTAAAGGTATCGTTTAATTCTCTTCTTGACTCTGCTGCTAAAGTATCAAAAACTAGCGAGGACTTTCCTGAACCAGAAACTCCAGTTACAACAGACAATTGATGCTTAGGAATTTTTACCGTGACGTCTTTTAAGTTATTTTGTTTAACATGTTTCATTTTAATATATTCCATCGCATAACCCTCCAAATGTAACTATATTATAACATGTTTCATCTAAAATTAGTTTTTCCAGCCTTAGAGCTTTAGGTAAAAAGAAGCCAGGGGTTACGAAAAAAGTTGTAAAAATTTCGTAACCCTTGACTTCATTATACTAAGCGTTTCTATCGTCCTCTTTTGAGTAAGACTTTGGCCTTTCTTTACTCGTTATTTTATTTTTGAGTAAGACTTTCTTTTTTCCTTACTCGTTATCTTATTAATGAGTAAGGTTTTTTTCTTTCTTTACTCATTATTGGCTAATTTTTGTCTTTTTGTACTTTAAAGAGGCGCTTTTGAGGAACGCTTTACCTTTTTTTTACTCATTATTTCATTTTTGAGTAACGTTTTGCTTTTTTCTTACTCATTATTTCATTTTTGAGTAAGGTTTTCTTTATCCATCTATTTCAGTATCTCATCAATCAAGTACTTGGTTCACTAAAAGATCGTCATTAGCTATATCAATGATTTTCAAACGGTTCTTCTGTTTGATAAATACACTTTTATATTGTTTTTGTCCTTCATCATTGGAAAATAACAGGACTCTTTTATTTGGATTATCAGTAGCTGTTTCCACATTCAAATTGTCCAAGTCATCAATTGTATCTTGTAACACAGCTCCTTCTTCTAAATCAGCCACATCATTTTCTGTTTCTGAACTTTCTGTTTCAGTAGTTGAAGTTTCCTCACTTGTTTCTTCAACAGAAGATTCTTCTGTAGATTCTGTTTGTTCCGTTGATTCAGAACTCACAGCTGAAGATTGCGCTGTTGCTTCTACAGTTTCAGAGGTTGTAGCTGCCTCGTTATCCTCATTATTTTCAGAAGTTGTTTGTTGCGTACAACCCACTAATAACATCGTTGATGCTACGACAAGCGTCATTAATTTTAAACGTTTCATCAAAACACTCTCCTTTAAAATTATCTTCTTCAGTTTATCATGTTTGCAAAATGAACCCAAACTTTTTGCTGAAAAACGTGCTTTTTTAAAACAACGTTTATCTAAAAAAAGTATCAATTTATTTGAAGCGCTCTTCGCAATACCACTTTTAATAAAGGCATCAAGTTAGCCTTTTATTTAACTGCATACAAAAAAAGACAAAAGTTTCATCTACTTACAAACTGTATCAAAATAACGTTCATAAGTACCGTTAACTTTTGCCTTATTTCAAACTTTTATGAATACTATAATTATTGTTCATGAGGATTAGATGTAGCAGCTTTTCGTAACTGGTCGATATCCAACTTTTTCATGGAAAACAGTGCGCGATTTACATTTTCAACTTTTACTGGATCCGAGTTGTCGAGCAGCTCGTTTAATTCGGTAGGGACAATTTGCCAAGAAAGCCCAAATTTATCAGTCAACCAACCACATTCCTCGGGTTTACCTTCTTCACAAAAAGCAGTCCACAGTCGGTCAATTTCTTCTTGCGTATCGCAATTTACCATCAACGAAATGGCGTGAGTAAACGTAAATGCCGGTCCGCCGTTAATTGCGATATATTCCTGTCCGTTCAACGTATACTCAACTGTCAAAACTGAACCTTCCGGCATCCCAGAAACTTCCGCACCTGAGGGCCCATAACGGGTGATATTATGAATACGACTATCTTCAAACAATGAAACATAAAACTGAGCAGCTTCTTCTGCTTGAGTATCAAACCATAAATTTGTTACTATTTTTTGCATTTGAAAAGCCTCCTTTTCAAACTAAAACATTGACCAACAAATTTGTTTAGTTAACATCAATTGACTGACATTACTGTTATTAACGACTTTACTTCATCCTTATTTTATCACAGTTGGTTCAGCAAAGTTCATAAATGGCTCTTTAGAATTAATTTACTTTCATTTAATCTTATCTTCTAAATTCGAAATGAATTTTGCCGGATTCCCGCCCACAATGGTATTTGGTTCTACATCTTTAGTAACCACGGATCCAGCTGCCACAACCGAATTCTCCCCAACAGTTACTCCAGGAAGGATGGTTGAGTTTGAACCAATCCAGGTTCTTTCCTTCAATATGATAGGTGCTAAATGCATTGTGCCACGTTTCGTTGGATCATAATCATGGTTGATCGTCGCCATAACAACATTATGACCAATCAAGCTTTGATCGCCAAGGGTAATGCCACCTTGATCTTGAAAACGACAACCTGAATTAATGAACACATTTTTTCCTATTTTGATATTTTTACCAAAATCAGTGGTAAATGGAAGAAATAAAGAAAAATCACCGTCTAACTCTTGCTCTGTAATTTGCGACATTTGCTCTCTAATTTCTTCATTCGTATAAACGCTCGTATTTAATTTTGCACTTAAACGCCGTGCTTCATTTGACACATCATTCATCGCCTGATGCAAATCAGTATTGGGATAAAGTACACCGTCAGCGTTCATTCTTGTTAAAAGCTCTCGCAATTCCATCTGTACTATCTCCTTCTCGTAAAATTTTCTTCAAACCAACGCTTATTCGCAGAAAATACGAAGTGCTTGCGTTAAGAAAACTTATCTTTATAATCATATATTAAAATGACCTGATTCAAATAGCAAACTTTGTAAACATATAGATCACACTTAAAAATCACAATCATTTTGTACCGTAAAAAAACAGGGCCAACGAATTCGTTGGTCCTGTTTATGACTTACATTATTTTTAACTCTCTTCTTATCTCTTATGCTTTATCTAAGAAGAAAGAAACAACAATAACTAAGATAACCGCTCCAATAATGGAAGGCAAAATTGCCATTCCTGCCAATGAAGGACCCCAATTACCTAACAATGATTGACCAATTGCTGATCCAACTAGACCTGCAATAACATTTGCGATAATCCCCATAGAAGCGCCTCTTTTAGTGATCGCTCCGGCAATAACTCCGATAATACCTCCAACAATTAATGACCAAATTAAACCCATAACTATTCACTCCTTTGTCTGGTTATTCCTTTTATTCTACGCGAGGTTCAGTTCTTTCTTTAACTTCATTTTTTGCTTTTTTGGTAGCTTTATTTGTTTGTTTTGAAAGGTACTGACCTGTTGAACTAGCTGCACCACTTACTTTATCTTGAACTGTTTCGCTTTCTTCTTGGTATTGTTCTTGAGACTTGATATCAACCACATTCACATTGATTTCGATCACTTCTAAATGTGTCATTTCACTTACTTCAGACGAAATAGTCTCTTTAACTTTATCGTAAATCGTTCTAATATCTTTACCGAATTCTACTACAATATCCATATCTACAGCGACTTGTTTCTTTCCTACTTCGGTGTGGATTCCAGTCGTTACATCGTTAGTGTTCACTAACTTTTCTGTAATGTTTGAGAAAAAGCCACCATCAATTGTTAATAAGCCATCAATATCGCTTAAAGCAAAGCCAATAATTTTTTGTATGACTTTGTCTGAAAAAGTTAATTCACCTGAAATTTGATTTGTTGCTGTGTTAGTTGTTTTGTCTTCCATCTGTTTTTCCTCCAATTTCTACTGCTTTTTTATTTTTGTTTAAAACGATCAAAAAATCCGATCGCATTTAAATAAAATCCAATAAAAGTACCTAATAAAACGCAAACGACGACTAATAATGTTTCTAAAAAGCCAATCGTCAGCAGAAGAATTGCCAATACTAAACCAATTCCACCGCCTAGGATGCCATATTGATAACGCTGAATTAATTCTTGCATTTGACAACCTCCCTATTCTACTTTGCTTCTTTCAGCTGCATTTTCTTTCCGCTCATCTTCTAAACGTACTTCTGTTTTAATATTATCCGTTGTACCCATCAAAGCAGAAACTTCATTTTTTACTTCATCTACTAAAGCATTTTGTTTATCGGGTATACTCATAAACTTACGTAAATTACCAGCAATTTTTATCCTAATTTTTTGTTTATACATTTTTACTTTCACTCTAGGATTTTCAATAAAAGGTTCTTTGCTTACGATTTTCAGCACAAAATTTTCAACCGCTTTTTTCTGAACTTTTAAAGTACCATTTTCGTGTTTAATCGTTAGCGTATTGCTTTTTTTAGGATAAAAAATGGTCATAATTAAAAGCAACACTGCTAGCACGATAAAAACTAAGCTTAACCAAAAGAGGACTGGTTGAATATATTGCCCGACGAGTGGGTAGTCATCCATTGAAATAAAATAAATTGGTAAATTGATTGCTTGTTGATTTTCGATAATGACAAAAAACAATGTGATAAATAAACCGAGCAACAAAATACTGATTAAAAGCTTTCGTAATTTCCCCATTACTTCACCCTCTCTGACACATTAGACGACCCAAAAACTAAAAGAGGGGGCTTTCACTATTTTAGTTATTAGTTGTTGTGAAGCCCCTCTTTTAAACCAAATGATAAGTTATTGGACTTTGGGTTCAGTTTTTTCTTTCGCTTTGTCGACACCTTCATTTATTTTTCCGGCTGCTTGGTCAGTTTTTTCAGACGTATAAGCACCTACAGTATCAGCAGCGTCACTTGCTTTGTCTTGCAAAGTTTCTTTATTTTGTTCGTATTCTTCTTCTGTTTGGATATCAGCCACGTTTACATTGACTTCAATCACATCTAAATGCGTCATTTTTTTAACTTCTGTTACAACAACTTGTTTAATTTCATCATAGATTTTCGCCGCATCTTTGCCATATTCACAGATAATTTCCATATCAACGGCTACTTGTTTTTGGCCTACTTCTGTTTCTATACCGGCTGTCACGTTGTCTGTATTAGCGATCTTCCCAGCAACAGATGAAAAGAAACCACCTTGGACATTCAATAAGCCATCTATTTTTTCCATTGCAATCCCGATAATCTTTTGGATTACTTTATCGTTAAAAGTTAGTTCACCGGAGACTTGTGTATCCCCTTCAGTTGGTTGAACTGAATCATTTCCTGTTGAAACAAAATCTTCTGGTTGATTTGCCATGTTTATTCCTCCTTGCTTATTTTTATATCACTTGCTATTTTCAGCTTACTCATATCTTTTAATTTTTTCAAGCAAAACGCAAGAACATCGTTATATTAAGTTCTAAAGAGGTTAAATTTATCCTGCTATAACGATATATGATGTTTTTTTAACATCCTATAAAGGATTCTATCTTCCCGTTAATAAAACAATGGGTTTACCCTAACATTAACCAACTTACTCATCTAATTGATCTACTCTTATTATATTTGAAATAAGTTTAAACTACCAGCAATAACCACTCAAATCCCCTATATATTAACAATATGTACCCAAATAAATAAAGCAACGAATAAGGCAAGTCCTAAGTTACAAATCAAGCTAAAAATTGGTTTATGAATTTCATCTTTTACAATTCCTTTTTTAACCTCTAAAACTATTTGTTCATAAATTGGGAAATAATCATCTAAGTCTACCTTAATAAACATTTTTTTCCTACCTTCGTTCTATTTGTTGTATATTATTGTTCCAACTTAACTGTCTTACCTAACTACAAAAAAGCAGCACTTTTACACGATTTTCAGTCTCGTGCAAAAATGCTGTCTTTAAAATAAATTTTTACTTTTTGTATTATTATGAAAAAAATATCCCTCAGCGAGAAGAAGATTTTTCATTGTCGTTGTTATCTTCGCTATCGGTGTTTACAAATTGAACTTCAAAAATCGTTTTATCTGCACTATTGTCACTAAATGAATCAAATTGAGCAACTAATGTAACAGCTTGCCATTTTTGTCTAATACTACTCTTGTATTGCATTTCAATCGTTAGTTCAGTTGGCTCTTCTTTTTCTATTAGCGCTTGTTTTAACCCATCATGTACCTTGTCATTTACAGGAAGTAAATAGCTTTCATTTCCTGGCAAAATATGAACATATTTATTTTGTAGGGACTCATTGTCCAAATAAATATCAATATTAATGTTTTTTGCGGTGCCGCCGCCTAGATTATATAGACTAAAGTAATCAATGCCTTCTTCTCCTATTCTTAATAAGTCCACGGCGTTTTGCAATTTAAATTTGCCATCTTCATGAATAATAAAAGTTTGTTCAAATCCAAGAGCTGGGCTAAAACCTAAGCGCATTTGATAAAGTTGCATTGAAACAGATATAAAGTAAAAAAATGCCATCACAAGCGTGCCAATAGAACCAATAGCGTTAATAACATCCATAAATTATCGCTCCTTTATTCTTTTTTCTAAGAGTCTTGCGAAAAATCCAAGTGGCTCCTACTGTTTACAATAATGTTTATTATTAAATAACCTGTTTTCAAATATACAAACTCTGATGTTGCGTTTATTTGTCTATCAGCAGCAAAAACAGTCATTACATAACTTAGTATAAAATAAAACTTATTTTTAATAAAGATTTTTCATCTGTCAGTTTTTAGCCTACGGATTCTCGCACTCCAATAATTAACTTTTCTCTTCCAACTTGTATAATTGCTTGTATAGGGCTCTTTTGTTAGGATGTTAGTTATAAGAAAGATCGTCATACGGCAATTTTAGCTGGTTTCAATGAATGTGTTAATTACCAACAAATTCTATCAAAGGACCAAACCAAAAAATTCCGCGTAAAGTTAGTCATGCTTTACGCGGAATTTTTTTGATTGATTGAAGGCAAGCAGCTTTGTAAAAAAAGCTTAAGTGAAGCAGCGATTTCTTTTCGTTCAAGCGTGAACTTTTTTACGGTAGCTCCAATCTTTAACACTGCGTCCGTCGATGGTTAAGTCGGCTTCTTTGTATTCGTCAAAGCCATTTTTTTGGTAAAATTTACGATTCAATTCGGTATTGGTGGCTAAAAATAAGGTCCCTCCACCGTTTTTCTTGATGTAAGGCACAATAACACAATCCAGTATTTCACTACCCAATCCTAGTCCTTGGGCTTTGCTAGAAATAGCTAGCATATCTAGATACCAGCCTTTACTTTGTGAGCTGGCTACAGGCTCCTCTACATTTCTCATTAATTTCAGATACCTCAGCGTTTTAAAAAGAAGTCCTTTTCTAAGCAGACGATAAAAACCCAATCGAATATAGGAAATAAATTCTCCTCGAACATCTTGTAAATCTTTTAATAACGCCACACCCATTAAGTTTTGTTCATCGATGACCACAAAACATTTATGCTTAGCCATAAATAACTTCGCATTTATATATTGTAATTCGTAAATAAATTGATATCTTTTTTTCCTATCTTCTTCGATAATTGAAAATAAGGGATAATCCAAAAAAGAAGTTGCCAATAATTCTGCAACACTTGTAAGATCCTCTTTATTTGCTTCTCGAAAACGCAAAATGTTCACCTCCAACTCATTTTTCATATGTTTATCTTAAATAGTGAATTTTGTTTTATTTTACCTGATTTAAAGGAGGTTGCCATCAGACTTTTAGCCTATCTTTTGCATTGGCAATTTTATTTATAAATTTTTTATGCAAAAAAATTTAAAGTTGAACGTTTTTCCTGATCTTTCTATCAAAATTATTTATTGGATAAACGTCGATTTACTTTTTGAATGACATCAGGTAATTCACTTATCGTTTGGATTGTAAAATCAGCTCCGTTTTGTAAAAAAGTGTCCTCCACTTTCTGGATTTTTTCTGCTTGTTCTTTTTCCGATAATGCTTGAAATTCTGCCAAAGTTAGACCTAACTCTGAACTTCCTATGATCACACCTGCTGACCAAACGCCAGCATTGCGTGCTTCTTTTAAATCTTGTAGAGTATCGCCTACTTTGATCACTTTATTTGTAGCTGTCATTTTTAAAGATTCCATATTGCGAAAAATCATATACGGATAAGGTCGACCTAGTGAATTTGTGTCCACTGAAGTATAACAAGCATCCACTTCGAGTCCTTTTTTACGCGCCTCAGCTAATAAAATTTCCATCATTTTTGGCGTATAACCGGTTGTAGAACCAATTTTTAGCCCCTTTGCTCTTAGCCAATTGATTGTTTCTACTACACCAGAAATAGGTTCAGAATAACGTGGCAAAATTGATAGTAATGTTGTTTCAAATGTTTCGTAAAGATTTTGAAGATCTTGTTCATTAGATTCACGTTGCAATGTTTCTTTCCATAGTTTGTTGATCCTAGGCATCGCTAACATGGCACGAAGATGTTCCAATTTGTTCAAACCCATAGGTTCTCTTGCTTCTTTAGCTGATACCGTAATGCCGTGCTTTTTAAATACTTCAATAAAGGTATCGACTGGAGCGAAACAACCAAAATCTACTGTGGTCCCCGCCCAATCAAAGATAACGCCTTCAACCTCTGATCCCATTCAATCACATCCTTAATCTTCTTTGCTTATGTAAAGCTGGATCTATACTTAGTATATTGACTTATTCAAATGCTTACGTCAATAAAATCAAGCGATGTACAAGTAAACAATTAGAGAACGTTCAAGTTTAAAAAAGTACTCTCTCTAAAGTTAAGTATTTTAAATACTCAATGGGCAAAAATAAACCAAGTAAATTCGTTTTTAGCAAATTTACTTGGTTCTTTTTTAAGCTTTAACTGACTTTGTTTCAAATACAGTATAATAATGATCTAAAACTTCTTCCATTGTTTGATTAGCGATATTTTTTAACTCTAAATAATCTTTAGGCTGTTGATCTTTAATCGCGGAAAAAGCATCATTAATAAAGTCGGAGAAAATATTTACTTTACTAATACCATGTGTTGCACAGTGATTCAAATTCGTATCGCCACTAGAAGACCCGCCGTGTAAGACAAGCGGTATTTCTGTCATTTGGTCAATCTCTTCTAACCGATCAAAATTAATTTGGGGCGCTGCTTTGTAAATCCCATGGGCCGTTCCAATTGAAATGGCTAAAGAATCTACTCCAGTTTGATCAACAAATTCAAGCACATCCTCTACTTCTGTATAAATCGAATCGGTCATCGTAGGTGATTCTGAAAAGTCGTTAGAACCAACATGCCCTAATTCTGCTTCTACTGTTACATCAAACTTATGCGCATATTCGACTACCTTTTTTGTGATTGCTATATTATCTTTAAATGACTCACTAGAAGCATCTATCATGACTGAAGCAAATCCTAATTCAATCGCTTTAAAAATAAAATCCGTATCTTCGCCATGATCTAAGTGAAGAATAATTGGAACATCACTTTTTTCTGCTAAAAATTTGCCAATTAACGCGGCTTCTTCAATCGATAGCACTTCTCTATGTGACTGTGCATAAGCCAAGATCAAAGGCAGTCCTCTTTTTTCGGCAACAGTAACGTAAGAACGTGCAGTATCTAAATCAATGAAGTTCGTCGCTGGAACAGCAAAGTTCTCTTTTTTAGCATCAAGTAATATTTTTTTGGAGTTCACTAACATTTTCTCTCTCCTTTTAAATTGGTTATTTTTAATTACCCATCATTAATAAATTACAGGTTCGATTACGTTGTCTGTTTTGATCCCAATCTACAAAATAAATGTAGCCGACCGAACCGATTAGCGGTTCACCGTCTTTAATAATTAAAGTCTGGCTGGAACCAAAAAGAGAAGCTCGTAAATGGGCATCTGCGTTTAAAATCGTTGTTAAATCATTAGGATAATCCGGTGTTTGTTGTGATAGTTCTTCTAAAAAACTGACATGTTCAGCTCCTGGATATAAGTAATCGCTTTCTGTTAATTGCCTAGGAATCAGTTTGTCCAAAATACGATTCAGATCCACTTGTAATAACTCATCGCCATTCCAATCCTTATCATGTACAAATTCTTCAAAGATAACCGAACAGGTAGTATGTTGAGAGCTAACAAAACATACGCCATCCTGCACACCAGCCTCTTGAATTTGTTGTCGCACTTGCTCAGTGATGTCTGAATAAGTGACTCTAGTACCATTTGATTTAACTTTTAACGAGCCGTGTTCAATTTTCATACTTATTTTTCCTCTCTTTCTTTATATATGCGATTGACCGCTTCAATCATTTCTTCTAACATTTTTGCAGGAGAATCTGCTTCGGTAATCCCACTGGTACAACCGGTGCCATCTGCCCCCATTTGCAATGTATGGTAGACATCTTCTGGTGTGCTTATCCCAGCAGCTTGTAAAATGAAAATATTTGGATCAATCTCTTTAATCGCACTGTTCGTTTTTTGTATATAACTCTCATCGCTTGTCTTGCCCGTACCAATTAATTCAGTCGGTTCGCAAAGTAAAATATCCGGTTTCAGTAACGCGATCGAACGCGCTTCTTCTAACGAGTTAGCGCATACAATTGTTTTGATACCTAAATCTTGAGCTTTTTCTATGGATTGAACAAGCTCTGCTAGTTGTAAAGGACGTTCGGCATGATTTAAAAAGACGGCTCGTGCGCCAGCTTGGTAAATCGACTCTGGCAATACTGCGCCCATCCCGCGTCCTGGATCGATACCGTCCATATGTTGCGCTGTGACAATAATATGTTTGGTATGCGACGCAATATTTGCTAAATCTGCATAAGGGGCTGTCACAAGTATAGTTAGATAAGGATATCTTTCTGCTAATTCATCTGCTTTTTTTGCTAATTCCAAGAGTTGCTCACCGTAAAAATAGGACTTCGGATTAAAGGTAAAAAATGGCGCCTGTATTTCCATCGATCTCTTCCTTTCCATTTGTAAAATTATTTTACATTTGATATAATTTAGTATAACTTTCACAAGATTTAATGTCAACACAAAATTTACCAAATGATAATCTGTTTTTCATTTGATAAATAAAACCTCGTGTTATAATAAATGAAAATACACAAGAATTTTACCTGTATAGGAGAACATAATGAATAATAGAGATAAAATGATAGTAAAAGCTGCTTTGCTTTTTTATAAAGAAAACGTGAACCAAACTGAAATAGCCCAACAACTAGGCGTTTCTAGACCTACTGTTGCGACTTTATTGAAAGAAGCTGTAGAACGCGGGATCGTTAAAATTTCCATTCAAGATTCGGAAATTATGAATTTTGAACAACAAGAAATCTTAGCGAAAAAATATGGGCTAAAAACCGTGCTCATTTCTTCAGCAAGCGATTCGGAAGATGAGGCAAAACAAGAAGTTGGCAACTTATGTGCAACTTTTGTGGAAAACAACCTAAAGCGTATAAAAAGTCTAGGGATCGGTTGGGGTTCTACTTTGAACAAATTTGCAGAAGCTGCAAGTTTTCATCATTTTGAAGACTTATCGATTGTACCGCTTATTGGAGGTGTTGATGTTTCCAATGTCAAAAATCAATCCAACCATTTAGCTTTTATATTGTCGCAAAAATATAATTGCAATGTTGATTATTTTTATGCTCCAGCGATTGCTGAAAGTTTGGAAATGAAGGAAACGTTTGACAAATCACAATTTATTAACAATATTATCCGCAAAGGAAAAAATGTCGACATGGCAATTGCTGCGGTAGGCAATCCAATTGAATCCTCTTCTTATCGAAAGTTGGGTTATTTTAGTGAAGAAGATTCTCGAGAGATGAAGGAAAAAAACGTCATTGGTGATATACTTGCAACGTTTTTCAATCAAGAGGGCCAGCCGGTCGCAACAAATATTTCACAAAAAATAATTGGTATTAATTTAGAGGATCTGATGAACATCAAAGAAGTTGTGGTTGTAGCTTCTGGAAAAGAAAAAGCGCCTAGTATCCAATATTTGCTAAAACAACCTGTCATTGACCATTTAATTATTGATTCAGAAATTGCGGCTACATTATAAGAAGAATCCTAAACAGGTGTATTTTTCATAAGTGGCAAACATGATACTATAACAGTACTAAGAAATGAAGGAGTAGCTACATGTTTACTTTTGAAAACTATCAACCTAAATACCTCGCCAAAATGACAGCCATTTGGAATAACGTACTAACGGATGGCATTGCTTTTCCAGGAGAAGAGCTTTTCACCGAAAACGAGTTTGAAAAATACTTAACTGAGCATTCCATCGTTAGATGTATGACAATCGATGATGTTTTAGCTGGTTTTTACGTCGTCCACCCTAACAATATTGGTCGTTGTAGCCATACGGCCAATGCTAGTTATTGTATGGACAAAGCGTTTCGTGGAAAAAGAGCATTTCCCAGACTCGTACAAGATTCATTAAAACAAACAAAAGAAGCTGGGTTTATGGGAATGCAATTCAATGCTGTCGTTTCCTTAAATAAACCAGCAATTCATACCTATCAGGAGAATGGTTTTGAAATAGTAGGCACAATTCCAGCAGGATTTCGTCTAAAAGATGATAGTTATTCGGATATGTATATTATGCATAGAAATTTGTAATGTTATAAAAAAGTGCTTGAACCTGATAAATGAAGGTCAAGCACTTTTATAATCGTTAATATTACTCGTTTACTAAAACAATTTGTCCGAATTTGCCTTTTTTATTGTAGTTTTCATAGGCTTCTTCCGCGTCCTCCAGTGAATAAGTAGCGTGTAGTGGTACTATCATTTCACCTTTTTCAACAAAAGGCAGCACTTCTTTTTCCACTGCGCGAATAGCTGTCGCTTTACCTTCTTTCGGTCTTTTGCGTAACGCTCTACCGTAAACCGCTGCTTGCTTAAAGGCAAGTTTGGATATATCCACATTGGCATCTGCGCCACTCATGAAACCAATACAAATAATTCTTCCCTGATAATTTAAGGCATCTATATTGGCTGCAAAATCTGCAGCTCCAATTAGTTCTAAAATAACATCATAAGGCCCATAATTTTCCATATCGGCTGGAGCAATCACTCCATCTGCTCCTAATTTTTTGGTCGCTTCTCTGGTATCAGGATTTCTAACTGATGCAATCACTTCTGCGCCTATTGACTTAGCAATTTGTACAGCTGCGACTCCGACAGCGCCAGCAGCACCAGTAATTAGCACACGTTCTCCCGGACGTAGGTTACCTTTAGTGCTTAAAGCATCATGCGCGGTAATAAAAGCTTCTGGAAAACTACCTGCTGCTTCCCAACTCAATGACCTAGGCATTGGCATTAAGAAACGTTCGTTAACAGCGATGATTTCAGCCTGCGCACCTCCACTAACTAACCCCATAACGCGGTCTCCAACAGAGAATCTTTCAGTTTCAGGCCCAATCTCAACGACTTCACCAGCAAATTCTAAACCAGGAATATCAGCCGGAGCATCGACAGGAGCAGGATAACCACCCATTTTTTGCATGACATCTGCGTTATTCATGCCAGCAGCGTGAATTTTGACTAGAACTTCTCCTACACTTACTTGCGGAGCTTCCCGTTGTTTAACTGCGATTTCGTTATTTTCTGTTATCGTTACAGCCTTCATTCTATCTCTCCTTACTCCTATTTTTAATAGAGTACCTTTATTTATCTTAGTGGTTAAACAAATGACGGTCAAATTTTTTGGATAAAAATGTTATGTTTTCATTTGTCTATTTCAATATAATGGGCCACTTATCTTACAAAGTCACCCGCCTATCCATATTTTCTATACATTTCTAATAAAGTAAACTATGCTACACTGTTAATGAAACTTTTCAGATATGAAAACAAAAAAAGTGAGGAAATATAAATGAAAACTTTTGAATTATCGTTAAAGACATCTGAGCCAAATATGCCGAGTTCAATTAATGTATACCTACGAGAAAATGTGACTGCAGAGAAAGAATCATTTCCTGCAGTGGTTATTTGTCCCGGCGGAGGGTATGAATTTATAGCCTCTGTAGAATCTGAACCACTAGCTCTAGCTTTTCTTTCACAGGGCTTTCAAGCTATCGTTTTGAACTATACAACCATGCAAGATGGGCTGCAAAAAAATTTCTTAAATTCAAATATCTTACAAATAGCAAAAACCTTCGAAATCATTGAACAAAACAAAGATGAATGGCAAATTGATCCAAATAAAATTTTCTTATTAGGTTGTTCTGCGGGTGGACATCTGGCAGCTTCTTATTCAACGAGTTGGCATACAATTAGGAGTGATGACCATTCTGTTAATCTGCAGCCAAGGGGAACCATTCTCTGCTATCCTGTTACTGGATTTGAATTTGGCTGGCCAAGGAATACGTCGCATTTTGATTTTTTAATTGAAGATTTGAAAGAGTTTGAAACGCCTGACAAAATAAATCAAAACACGCCCGATACTTTTATCTGGCATACAGCAAATGACCCCTCGGTTCCAGTCTTAAACACCTTGAAGTATTGTGAAAAATTAGAAGAAAACGACATAAAATTTGAATGTCATATTTTTGAAACAGGACTCCATGGTTTATCCTTAGCTACAAGATCATCGGCAAAATATATGACACAAGATTATATTGATTCAGATATTGCAACGTGGTTTCCAACATGTATAAAGTGGCTAAACAAACGTCTTTAATAAAATAGCTTATAGTATAGCGGGTTGGCTATAGAAATGAAAAGTAAAATATCGATTAAAAAAGAGAGTCCCTTTATTGAAGGGAACTCTCTTTTTTGGCAATGAAATTGTATTGAAATTTTAAGGATACTCGAAGCTCTCAGTTCATGTTTGAAAAGAACACGATTATAAAATGCCTCATATTTCTTCTTTTGAAATCATCCGCAATTGCTGCTCTTTAAACTCATACACTTCATCAGCCACTTTTTCTACAAAATAAGGATCATGAGAAGTGAGTAAAACTGTGCCTTCGTATCCAGCTATTAATTTTTCTAAAGCTTCGGTTGTTTTCAAATCAATGAAATTTGTAGGCTCGTCTAATACCAGTACATTTGAAGGGCGAGCAAATAGTAATGCAATCGACAGTCTAGTTGCTTCACCTCCACTTAAACCAGATAGCGGCTTGCTTACCTCGAATTGAGCAAAATTCAAATTATTTAAAATACTACGAACAAGGCTTTCCGGATATTCCGTATGCTTCATCAAAAAGGACAAAATCGTTTCATCACCAAATAATTTATAATCCATTTGACGATAAACTGAAAAAACTACTTTAGGCGATAAAATGATTCCTTCATTATTATTTACAATATAATCAAGTAATGTCGACTTGCCGATGCCATTTTCACCAACAATCGCTATTTTCTTTCCTAAACTGAATTGAAAATCAACTTTATCCAAAAGAATTTTATTACCCGCAACTAAATGAAGGTTTTCGCCACGGATCGGAAACTTATTATGAATTTCCACTGATTTTGGCGAAGGAAAAGCGATCTCTTGCTGTTTTTCATTCGGTGTTACTTCTTGTAGCTTGGACAAACGTGCTTCCATTGATTTAGCAGTTTTTTGCATGTTCTTTTGTACGGTATCTTTTTGTTTTGAAGAAGCCAGGCGATCAGGACGAATATTTTGCTGCTTTTTCTTATTGGAAACTTTGCTTGCTTTTTCTGCTTGTTCTTTCTTTTTCGTAATAGCTGTTTCTAAACGTTTTTTCTCTTGCAAATAGTTTTCTGTCGCCCGTTCATTTTCGATATATTCTAATTCTTTCTGTTGTTTGTAAGAATCATAGTTACCCTCGTATTCAACGACTTTACCATCTTGAACTTCCCATATTTTGTTTGCCAATTGGTTCAAAAAGTAACGATCGTGGCTTACAAACAATAAAGTTCCATAATAATATCGTAATTCTTCCACTAATTTTTTTATACTTTCTTGATCAAGATGTGTGGTAGGTTCATCCAGCAAGAGCCCCATTTGATAAACCGAAAGAAGCTGAGCCAAACGAAACTTCGATTCTTCGCCACCACTTAGTGTCTGAACATTATTTTTAGGGATAGCAAACTGGCTTACCAATTCCCAATCGAGTGAATCTATATTAAATAATTCATCAAGCTCAGCTATTTGCGGATAATAATTAAATTCTGTTTCCCTTTGTACCTCTCCTTCTGGTATCAAATCGCCATGAATGATTTTTAGTAACGTGGACTTTCCTTGTCCGTTTCCTCCAATGATGCCAATTCGGTCATTTTCGTAAACAGATAATTCTTCGATATTTAGTATTTCTTTTGCTCCAAAATTTTGTTGTATATTCGTTAATTTAACGGTTAATTTTTCCATAGTGCGTTCCTTTCTTACTTAGGAAAAGGAAAAATGAGCACACAAAAAGGGATAGTCTTCTACGGAACTATCCCAGCTATTTCAGTTTATATTTATCAGAAAAGTATACACTCATCCCTTGAAATCGCCATTCCTAAGACTTTTGAATTTAATATTTAATTATTGATTCAAAAGTAAAAAACGCAATCTCATAGATGCAACCATTGTATACTTCCCTCCTTCATAATTTTCATCCTAATAGTAACTTAATCGTTCAAAAAAGTAAAGTTTTTGCTTGTTTAAGTAGAATTAACACTCATTAAAATAATAATTATTATATTTATTTTTCCAAAGTCGATTCATGAACCATATTTTTTTGAATATTAAAATTAGCTTCGTATTTGTTCTTTTCTACAAAGACTAATATAAAATTAACTAAAAGTGGAATTGCGATAAACCAAATGCTGTGAGCACCATAAAAATACCATGAAAAATAGCCAACGACCACACCTATGTAAAAACTTAAAAATGTACTACCATAAAATTTTGCTTTTTCTAATTTTTCTCTTCTTTCAGGATTATTTTTTGTCATAAAAAGACATTCCATTATTGAAATTGTCGTTTGCTTCAGGTTATTTGTGCAAAAAACCGTAGCGCTCGCATATCCCTTAGCGCCTTTAAACACGCACCATTGGAACGCAGTAGCAAAGAAAAAAGGATATAGCGCAATAACAGGATCCATGCTAAGCGGGGAAAAACCAACGATAATAGCTGCCATAAAATCAAAAAAAATAGCAAGGTATCGCTGGTCTAATTTGCCTTTTTTTTCAAGTATAGTGGCTAAAACTATGCCGCTTATAAAAATTAGAACAGCTAGCAAACGGATGATTGCCCCTGTCAGATCTTTTCCTAGAATATTTCCTACCATTTCAATTAAATTAACTGTTTGGGCTTGGCCAAAATTTCCCATACGACTTACGATTGCATATACACCAAAAAAGCCACCACAAAGTGTGATCATATAGTGAATATAGGCATCCATTTTCTTCATATTTTTTAGGATTTTTTCCAATGACAAACTCTCCTTTGGTCTATTTGTTTTTTTAGAGAGTAAAATCTCTCATTCTTTTGGTGTTAATCCTAAAAAATAAGAATTAACAACATGCATAAGAAGCAGTGATTTATTGTTTTTGACTCTCGTTTGACTTGTAATATAACAATTTACTCTATCAGAAAATACACACTCCATTTTTGGCAAAATAATTCTTTAAAAATCTTTTCCTTTGTTATGTATAGTCCGTAATATCTTTTTTGAACGAAACGCAAAAAAATCGCTAAGGACAAAAGCAAAAAAAGAGAGCATCCTATGATCAGGATACCCTCTAAAAGCTGATAAATCAGCGTTTTTATTATTCCACAGCGTTGGTATCTTTGAAACCGTATTTTTTGTTGAAACGGTCCACTGGTCCATCTGCTTGCGTGAATTTTTGTCGTCCAGTATAGAATGGATGTGAATCAGAAGTTACTTCAACACGGATTACTGGGTAAGTATTGCCGTCTTCCCATTCGATGGTTTCTTCTGAGTTTTTTGTTGAACCTGACAAGAATTTAAAGCCGGTTGTTGTGTCCATAAATACAACTGGATGATATTCTGGATGAATATTTTGTCTCATATTATTACGCTCCTTTGCCCTGAGTTATTTACTAAATCAGAGTTATTTCTTTACAACACGAATATCTTAACATTTTTTATTGGTGGATGCAATTAACTTTTATCTCTTGTATGTGTCAAATTTTCTGAGGTTGAATAAAAAAGAGGCATTTTGGACAGCCACTATTTATTTTTTGATCGTTCATAAGCCTCCCTTGCGGTCGGCTGGCCCCATTACTTATGATGGAAAAAAGCCCCTTTCCATCATAAGTAATGGGGAGTTGGATTTAATTGCTTAAGATTGTTCGAAAACTGGCCTAGCGGGGAACTCTTCGCATAGCCTTCCGCGATTTGTCCACTAAAAACTCCTTCATGCGAATAAAATTTCGGTTTTTTCTGAACAGCGCGTTTCATCTTTTTCCACTTTTGTTCCCGCTCAACGTCCTTCTGAGGGAGTTCATCATATTGATTGAGCCATCCGTTAATTTCATGGTTTCGAAGACTATCAATCACTTGAATCATAGCGGTGGCGCCTGTCTTCGTCCATAATCGTCCTTGCCGTTTCATTCGATAGGTGATTTTTCGATGCGTACTTTCAATGGTGCCAATACAAGCTTGGGGATCTTGAACCCCTCGATCTTTCAGCGGACGTAAATAAGGCCAGTTCCGTACGAAATACGCCGATAGAAGGCGCAGCTGCTCATTCGCTTTTTCTTCGTCTTCCACGATCAAACTCTCCGCAGTATCTAAACATGTTTGGACTTTATCCCAATCATACTGTCGAAGGGCTTCCTGTATTTTCGGTTGAAGTTGGGGGACGAAATACAAACGCTCTTTGACTTTTCGCTGCACGTGATAGCGATCGCGGAAGTGCTCATGTCGTAAACAACCGAGCGCCAATTCGTCAAAGACCGCTTTTTCATAACCTGAACCCCCATCACTGTTGGAAACCACAACCGTATCTCTCAAATCGTAATTCGCCTGGAGATAATGCATCATTTCTCGTTGGGCTTTTTGTCGATTCAGATCACTGATAAAATGCGGGTGGATCAAAGTCGAGCGTTTGCCTTCTTCCTGTTTTCCTTCACACACTTGAAAACGATGAATTTCGAGTGGTTGTTTTTTCTGTCCATGAATTCGCACACCGTCCCCTTCCAGGTAAAGAAACGGCACTTTTTTCTTCTCTACAACCTCGTCATAACGTTCTTCTCGCGTGCTTCTTGCTTGAATAAGTTTTCCGGTTTGAACAACGAGTTGTTGGACATTTTGATGGCTCATACTCCACGACGTTAAACAATCAACGGCTTTTGCGACATGGCGATAGACCATCATCGAACCTAACTCAGCGACGTTTCGCAGCACCAATGAACTATAACGGCTTCCTTTACGAATCCCTAAAAACTTATCGAGCGGGTAATAAATATCGCCTGACGCGTTTTTCATTCGTCTTCGATGGAAGGTCACGGTGCCAAAAAGAAAGGTTACCGTCCGGGAGCTTTTTCGATCACTTTGATAGCCTTGCGCTTTGGCTTCGATAAAAAGCTCATCATCTAACTGGCGAAAGGCCTCTTGTGCTAAGAAAATGATCAGTTGGGAAAAGAAGTGCATCATCGCCTTTTCTCGTCTTAAAAAGGAGGTTTCCTCCTTCATTACTTTAACTAAATCTGTTATAATAGACTCCATAAGAAACCGCCTCTGTTATTAGTGCCTGTCACAGCCCAATAACTAGAGTAACGGTTTCTTTTTTATTCGTCTAGGGTTGACCTCAATAAATTTTACACTTAGTTATCTCTTTGTTTCTTCTATTCGTAATTTCTATCTTTTTATATTTCTTTTGGGCTTTTTATCGGTAAATGAAACATCATGGAAAGTATCTAAGAATTCTTGATTGGTTTTCGTTTTCTTTAAGAAACGGATAAATTGTTCGGTATATTCTAATGAATCACCAAGCATATTGTTCCGTAAACGCCAAGTTTCTTCCAATTGTTCTGGGCTCATCAATAATTCTTCTTTACGCGTACTTGAACGTTTCAAATCAATTGCTGGGAAGATGCGTCGTTCTGCTAACTGACGGGAAAGGTGCATTTCCATATTTCCCGTACCTTTAAATTCTTCATAGATCACATCATCCATCCGACTACCTGTATCGACCAAAGCAGTTGCTAAAATCGTTAGGCTGCCGCCTTCTTCAATGTTTCGAGCTGCCCCAAAGAATTTTTTGGGTTTGTATAAAGCAGCTGGATCAATCCCACCGCTTAGTGTCCGGCCACTTGGTGGTACGACCAAATTATATGCTCGAGCTAAACGAGTAATACTATCCATTAAGATAACGACATCGCGCTTGTCTTCTACTAAACGCATCGCCCGCTCTAAAACTAGTTCTGAAACGCGCGTGTGGTTATTTGGTTGTAAATCAAAAGTAGAGTACACCACTTCGCCATTTACACTACGTTCTAAATCCGTTACTTCTTCAGGACGTTCATCAATCAACAGAACGATTAATTCTACGTCCGGATAATTTTCTGTAATTCCATTAGCAACTTCTTTTAAAATGCTTGTCTTTCCTGCTTTAGGAGGCGCAACGATCAGTCCGCGTTGACCAAAACCAACGGGTGAAAATAAATCCATAATACGCGTAGAAACTCGTCCTGGAGTTGTTTCTAAGGTAAAAGGTTTTTCTGGATAAAGAGCTGTCAATGCTGGAAAATGAGGACGTTTTTTTGCTTCTTCCGGATTTTTTCCGTTTACACTTTCAACGTGCATCAATCCGTAATAACGTTCTGATTCTTTAGGTGGACGTGCTTTTCCGGCGACCTTATCTCCGTTTCTTAAACTGAAACGACGAATTTGTGAATTCGAAATATAAATATCTTCGGCACTCGGACCATAATTGATGGGTCTTAAGAAACCATAGCCATCTTGCGAAATGATATCTAAGATCCCTTCCATATAGAAGAAGCCTTGTTTTTCCGCTTGAGCACGGATTACAGCTAAAGATAATTCTTTTTTATTCATTTGGCTATAATACGAAATCTTAAAATCGCGCGCATAATTATAGATTTCTTTTAGCGTCATATTATCTAATTCCGCCATCGTTAAATAATCGCTCATTTTGTCTCCTCTTCCATTTCTATATCGGCTCCTAGTTTGGTTAGTTTTTCTATAATATGATCATAACCACGTAAAATATAATCTACTTTTCCAATGGTTGTGGTTCCTTGAGCCATCAAGCCCGCAATGACCAAACAAGCTCCTGCCCGCAAGTCAGAAGCTTCGACTTCTGCCCCGTGCAATTGACTCGGACCATTGATGATCATCGTATTTCCTTCAATCGAAGCATTAGCACCCATGCGTACTAACTCGGGGATGTGGTTAATCCGTTTTGAATAAATCGTATCAATAACTTCAGAAGAGCCATTGGCTTTTAATAAAAGCGGAGTAAGCGGCTGCTGTAGATCAGTTGCCAAGCCCGGATAAGGATACGTTTTGACTGTTGCCGGACGTAAGTTCTCCGTTTTTGGAACATAAATCGTATCTTCTGTGATATCAAGTTCTACACCAATTTCTTCTAATTTAGAAATATAGCTGTCTAAATGTTCATAAATAACGTTTTTGATTTTAATGCCTTCTCCACAAGCAGCGGCCAGCGCTAAATAAGTTCCGGCTTCAATTCGATCAGGAATAATTGCGTGCCGACAACCGTGTAAGCTTTCGACGCCTTCGATGCGAATTTCATTAGTACCAGCGCCACGAATTTTTGCGCCCATATTATTTAAAAGGGTGGATACATCGATAATTTCTGGCTCTCTTGCTGCGTTTTCGATGATCGTGCGTCCTTTAGCTTTTACAGCAGCTAGCATCACATTAATCGTTGCACCAATAGAGACCATATCAAGAAAAATGCGATCCCCCTGTAGACCTTCTTCTGGAGTACGTAAATACATAGCCCCATGTTCATTAGTCACTTGGGCACCTAACGTTTCAAACCCTTTAATATGTAGATTAATTGGTCGCGGTCCTAAATCACAACCGCCCGGTAAGCCAACGACTCCTTCACCGAATTTCCCTAACAATGCTCCCATAAAGTAGTAAGAAGCGCGTAAACTATTAATTTTTCCACTTGGCATTGGGACTGAGACGATATGAGTTGGATCAATTTCTAGTTGATTATTTTCAAAGGTTGTTTTAACACCCATGATTTCGAGGATTTCAATTAAGGAATGAACATCTTGGATATCGGGAACTCCTTCTAAGATCACCGGAGAATCCGCTAATATTGCAGCAGGAATCAACGCGACAGCACTATTTTTAGCTCCGCTGATGGTTACTTCACCTGACAACGGGCGTCCGCCGTGAATTGCAAATTTTTTCATTTATTTTCACCTATTAATTATTATTTGATATACATACGAACTTATTTTACCACAATGTAAGCTTTGAAAAAAGCTAAAAAAACTCACGGACCCATGTTAAGATCCGTGAGAGTCATCGAAAGGATAAGTTACGCTTTATTAGCTGAACCGAACCAGTCAATATGGTTTTGCGCTTCTTTAATGATTGCTTCTTTACCAGGTGCTAATAATTTACGAGGGTCAAAACCTTTACCTGCTTGGTCTTTACCTTCTTCAATATATTGGCGAGTTGCTCTAGCAAATGCAAGTTGGAATTCAGTATTTACATTAACTTTTGAAACGCCCATTGTGATAGCTTTTTCAATTTGATCTTGTGGAATTCCTGAACCACCGTGTAGTACCAATGGCACATCTTTACCTACAGCATCAGTAATTGCTTGTAAGTGATCGAAGTCTAAACCTTTCCAGTTTTCAGGGTATACACCATGAATGTTACCAATTCCGCAAGCTAAGAAGTCGATGCCTGTATTTACCATTTGGATACATTCGTCTATATCAGCTAATTCGCCTGTACCAACAATTCCGTCTTCTTCGCCGCCGATTGTTCCTACTTCACACTCAACAGACATGCCTTTTGCGTGGGCTCTTTCAACAACGTCTTTGGTTTTTGCCAAGTTTTCTTCAAATGGTAGTGAAGAACCATCAAACATAACTGAAGTATAACCAGCTTCAATACATTCTAGTGCATGTTCATATTCACCGTGGTCTAAATGAAGTACTACGGGAACAGTAATGTTCATTGATTCGATTAGGTCTTTGACCATATTAACAACTAATTTATAGCCGCCCATATATTTTGCAGCACCCATAGAAGTTTGAATTAATACTGGTGCGTTTTTTTCTTGCGCAGATTGAAGGATCGCTTGGGTCCATTCTAAGTTGTTTGTGTTATACGCGCCGATCGCATATCCATTTTTACGAGCTGCCTTAAAGATTTCTGATCCTGATACTAATGGCATAATTGTTTCCTCCTAAATTTTAATTGAACGTTTTTTGTTAAGACTTGCTTAACCAACATCCTTATTTTAGCAAATTATTCAAACTTTTTCTACTAAATCTAGCGGATTCTATCGATTTTACAATTTTTTCGCGTGCTAAGAGCTGCGGCAAAGGAAAATTTTCAGAAAAAAGAAGTATTTATCTTTTTATTTTTGAATTAATTGCTAAATGAATCCTCTTTATTTGTTTAGTGATTGAATGTGTAGTACTTCAGCTGACTAACTAAAAAATCTCGAAGAGCCGAGATAAGCTTTTCGAGATAGGATATTTTCTAGTTTTGTTCCTTTGTTTCCATTGCTGCACCTACAAAAGCTTTAATTAGTCTTTGTGGGCGGTTTGGACGTGAAATTAATTCAGGATGGAATTGGCAGCCAACAAAGAATTTGTTTTCAGTAACTTCTACAATCTCTACCAAATGATTGTCTGGAGAGACCCCAGAAAAACTCATCCCATTTTCTTTAAAGATTTCGCGGAATTCATTATTAAATTCATAACGATGGCGATGGCGTTCTTGTACAACTTCATCTTGATAGGCTTGAGCAGTTTTGGTTCCTGCTTGAACTTTGCAAGGATACAAACCTAAACGCAATGTTCCTCCCATATCTTCTACACCTTCTTGATCGGTCATAAGATCGATAACGTTGTATGGAGTTTTTGGATCTCTTTCCGTCGTATTGGCATCTTTTAATCCAATGACATTTCGAGCAAATTCAACACACGCCATTTGCATACCTAAACAAATACCTAAAAATGGTATGTCATTTTCACGAGCATAACGAATTGTCTCAATTTTTCCTTCGATACCGCGATCACCAAACCCGCCAGGAACTAAAATTCCATCTGCTTCTTTTAATTGTTCGGTGACATTTTCTTTACTGATTTCAGCCGAATTAATTAAATCAATTTGAACTTTAGTATCATGGAAAAAGCCAGCATGTTTTAATGATTCAACCACTGAAAGATAAGCGTCTGGTAATTCGACGTATTTACCGACCAAAGCAATTCGTACAGTCTTTTTCAAATGCAAGACACGATCAATGAGTTCTTGCCATTCGGTCATATCTGCAACGGGTGCATCTAATTTTAAATGGTCCAAAGCGATTTGATCCATCCCTTGTTTTTGCAAATTCATCGGAATGGAATATAGCGTATCTACATCCAATGATTCAATGACCGCTTCGGGCGCCACATCACAAAATTGAGCCAATTTATTTTTAGTACTTTGATCGATCGGTTCTTCTGTTCTTACTACTAAAATATTCGGTTGGATGCCTAGTCCGCGCAATTCTTTTACACTGTGTTGTGTTGGCTTAGTTTTCATTTCGCCAGCTGCTTTTAAATAAGGAATTAGCGTGGTGTGAACATAAAGTACATTATCTGGACCTACATCAGCTTTCATTTGACGTAGTGCTTCTAAAAAAGGTAAGGATTCGATATCGCCAACTGTACCGCCTACTTCTGTAATGATTACATCTGAATCAGTCATGTTAGCTGCTCGCATGATTTTTTCTTTAATTTCATTCGTAATATGCGGAATCACTTGAACCGTAGCCCCCAAGTACTCGCCTTTTCTTTCTTTGCGAATCACTTCAGAGTAAACTTTTCCTGTGGTTACATTGGAATATTGGTTCAAATTAATATCAATAAACCGTTCATAGTGTCCTAAATCCAAATCTGTTTCTGCGCCATCATCAGTGACAAATACCTCACCATGTTGATACGGACTCATCGTCCCCGGATCCACATTAATATAAGGATCAAACTTTTGGATAGTTACTTTCAATCCACGATTTTTCAATAAACGGCCTAGTGAAGCCGCTACGATTCCCTTTCCGATAGACGAAACAACGCCGCCAGTGACAAAAATGTATTTGGTCATAATTAAAAACTCCTTATCCTTTTTTCAGGTGCTTAATTTAGAAATAAAAGAAAACTCCCTATTCGGTTTGAATAGGGAGCATTATTTTCTAAAACGATCGTAGCTCTTTTATTATAAGAGCGCCCAAGCAAAATATTACCTTGTTCAATTTAGAAAGTCAATCGTTATAGTAATTTTTATTAATAAAGTTCTAAATATTGTTCTCGTTCCCACTCTGACACTGTTTGTCTAAAGGCTGCCCATTCCATTTGTTTTGCTTCAATAAAGTTTTCATAAATATGAGAACCTAAGGCGTCAATAATAATTGAGTCATCCTTTAACTCTTTAAGAGCATTATGCAAGGTAGAAGGTAAATCAAAAATTTGTGCTTTTTCGCGTTCTTCTTCCGTCATTACATAAATATTGCGGTCCACACCTTCTGGAGGAACTAACTCATTTTGAACCCCATCTAAGCCTGCTTCTAATAAAGTGGCTAGTGCCAAGTAAGGATTGGCTGAAGGGTCAACTGACCGTAATTCCAAACGAGTAGACAACCCGCGCGAAGCAGGGACGCGAATTAATGGTGAACGGTTGTGACCAGACCAAGCGACATGAACCGGTGCTTCGTAACCTGGAACTAAACGTTTGTAAGAGTTAACCGTCGGATCACAAATAGCGGTGTATGCCCGTGCATGTTTGATTAATCCCGCTAAAAACTGATAAGCAATTTTACTTAACTCCATCTCACCATTTTCATCATAAAAGGCATTTTCGTTTCCTTTAAATAACGACATATTACAATGCATTCCCGAGCCGGCAATGCCGTCCATGGGTTTAGGCATGAAAGTAGCATGCAGCCCATATTTTCTAGCAATTGTTTTAACAACTAGCTTAAACGTTTGGATACTATCACATGCATCGATTGCATCTGCGTATTTAAAGTCAATTTCATGTTGTCCTGGTGCAGCTTCGTGATGAGAAGCTTCCACCTCAAAACCTAGTTTTTCTAATTCTAATACAATATCACGTCGACAATTTTCACCTAAATCCATGGGTGCAAAATCAAAATAACCGCCATGGTCATTTAGACTTTTGGTGATTTTTTCCTCTTGATCTAGTTGGAATAAGAAAAACTCTGGTTCAGGTCCCAACTCAAAAGAAGTATAGCCTAAATCTTGCATATGGTTCAAGATACGCTTCAAATTTCCCCGCGGATCGCCAGCAAAAGGCGTTCCATCTGAATTGTAAATATCACAAATTAAACGAGCAACTTTGCCGTGTTCAGCTTCCCAAGGAAAAATCATCCAAGTTGTTAAATCTGGAAATAAGTACATATCGCTTTCTTCGATACGGACAAATCCCTCAATGGAAGAACCATCAAACATCATTTTATGATCCAGTACTTTATCAATTTGACTGATTGGCACTTCCACGTTTTTTATCATACCGCTAATGTCGGTAAACATTAAGCGTAAAAAACGGACGTTTTCCTCCTGGGCAATTTTTTTGATCTGTTCTGCAGTATAGTCTACTTTTGGCATCTAATTTTCCTTCCTTTTCCGCGGTTTGTAATAAAGATCTATAAAGTACTATAAACTATAATTTGGGGTACTTCGTATCAAATGAATTTTTGGGATTCAACCCCCCTTGGGATAGGATTTCATCGTAAAAAATACGCCTGACATCTTTGTCTGTTAACGGTTTTTTGTTTCTGGCTTTTTTCTCTTCTTCTTTTTGCATCCGATAGACGCGCTTGATACCGGCCATGTTTAACCCGTCAGAAAGATAATCTTTAATTTCAAGCAGCACATCGATGTCATTTAAGGAATACAAGCGTCGATTACCTTCACTTCTTTCAGGATAAATCAAATTTTGCTCTTCATAGTAACGAATTTGACGTGCACTTAAATCCGTTAATTTCATGACTGTACCAATTGGAAAAACAGACATTGAACGTCGCAGCTCTTTTTCACTCATACGCTTTCTCCTCTTTCCTTAAGATGGTCAATCTACTTAGCAACTATACCAATTGCTGCGTTTTCTGTCAACTATTTATGTCATGAAACCTGACACAAAAAAGAACAGCAGGATAACCCTACTGTTCCTCTTTCGTTTGATTCATACGAGTGATGGCAAAAGAATGCTCTTTGGCAAAACCTTTGATTAAATATTGCTGTGATTCTTCTTCAAAATCAGTAGAAACAACCAAGGTATTTTGTTTCAACTGTTCTAATAAACGTCCTTCATCTGGTGTCAAAACCAAGGTATATGGCTGTAATTTTTCCATCATAATGGATTTGATCGCCTCGGTCAGCTTTTCTTTGCTTGTGGGATCATTAGCTGAAAGCAAGACATTGGGAAATAAGGTTGGCACAAATTGGTCATCTTCGATTAAGTCTGCCTTATTGTAAACAGCCAAGGTCGGAATCTGGCGCAGTTGTAAATCATCCATCAGCTGCATCACCGTCTGTTCTTGTTGTTGTCGATTAACTGCGGAAGCATCAATCACATGCAACAACAAGTCCATATTTTGACTTTCTTCCAAAGTGGAATGAAAAGCGTCTACTAATTGGGTAGGCAAATCTTGAATAAACCCAACTGTATCCGTGATGGTTACTTCAAAACCTTCTGGTAACCGCCATTTTTTAGTTAATGGGTCCAAAGTAGCAAACAATTGATCTTTTTCATAAGTGTCAGCACTGGTCAATAAGTTTAGCAGAGTGGACTTGCCTGCATTGGTATAGCCGACCAAACCAATTTGATAAACTTGTTGTTCATTCCGTTGTTGCCGAGTTCGCCTGCGATGGGCTTCTACTTCTTTTAATTCTCGTCGAATACTTGTCATTTTTTTACGAATCAGCCGTCGATCCGTTTCTAACTTCGTTTCACCTGGCCCTCTAGTGCCAATGCCACCGCCCAGACGCGATAACGTTTTGCCTTGTCCGATAATGCGTGGAAATGAATATTCCAATTGTGCCAGTTCCACTTGCAGTTTTCCTTCTTTCGAACGTGCACGTTTCGCAAAAATATCTAAAATTAATTGAATCCGATCAATCGTTGGCGTTTCTAATGCTTCTTCAATTAATTGACCTTGTCTAGGCGTTAATTCTTGATTAAAAATCACCAAATCGACATTTGATTCATCTATTAGTTGGCGTAATTCTTTCAGTTTTCCTTTACCAATAATCGTTTGATGGTCTACATGGTCGCGATTTTGCTCAACGGTAGCAGTAATTTCTCCATTTGCTGTTTGCGCCAAATTTGCTAATTCCGCCATTGAGTCTTCAAAGGTCTGAAAATTTTCTGAGGTCTGTACCCCGACTAAAATAACTTGTTCTGCTTTAACCATTATACACCTCCAACCACTGCGCGACTTCATTTTTTATCGTTGCCATTGCTTGCGGATCGGCCAGTAAATCAAACCAATGAAATGACATTCGATTGTTAAACCAGGTTAATTGTCTTTTAGCATAACGTCTTGAATTTTGTTTAATAGTTTCAGCCGTTTCTGCCAGTGTTTTCTCGCCAGCAAAATAAGGACAAAATTCCTTGTAGCCAATACCTTTTGCTGCTTGACTATCAGGATACGTTCCGACTAACTTTGCTTCCTCGATTAACCCGTTTTGCAGCATACGATCCACTCGTTCATTGATTCGTTCATATAAAACGGAGCGTTCAGTAGTTAGACCGATCATAAAACTGTCGTATAATTTTTCAGGGATTTTTTTAGGCGCAGCAATACTTTCTCCGGTGATTTCCAACACTTCTAGCGCCCGAACCAACTTCCGCTGATTGTTGATATGAATTTTTTCTGCTGCTATAGGATCTCTTTTTTGCAACAGATCAAACAGTGCTTGGGGCCCTTCTTCTTGAGCGAATGTTTCATACTTATGACGAATAGTATCATCTTGCTCTTTTTCAGATGCTCCTAGTTGATAATCATAAAGGAGAGATTGAATATACAACCCAGTCCCTCCAGCAAGTATAGGTAAATTCCCTCTATTGTAAATTTCTGCAATTTTTTGGCGACCTTGTTTTTGAAAATCAGCAACAGAATAACGGTCTCCTATATCACAAATATCAATTAAATGATGTGGGATTGCTTCTTTTTCCTGCTCAGTAATTTTAGCCGTGCCAATATCTAACCGACGATAAATTTGCATGGAATCCCCACTAATGATCTCACCACCAAATTTTTTGGCCAGTTGAATACTAAGCGCGGTTTTTCCTACAGCAGTCGGTCCTGCAATCACTAACACTTTTTTCATGTTTTTTATTGGTTCCTTCTCTTTGCCGACAATATTTTTTCCGGATAGTCGGTAAATACACCAGCAACTTGTAAATCCATCACTTTTATTAACGTTTCTTCATCATTAATTGTCCATGGACGCACATCAATGGGATAATTAGGCACTTCAGCATCATGGTCTAAAGTCCAGTCAATTCTTGGATGGATTCCTTTAATATACGAACGATCCAACGCCATTGTAGGTGCTTCTTCAGAATTTCTCATCACCAGATCAATCCGTATTTTAGGTTCAATTTTATGAATTCGTTCTAACGTATTAACATTCAAGCTGCAATACCAATAAGTAAATGGCCATTCTTGGCTAGTCATAAGATTTGCGACTTTTTCTTCAATACCTGGATATTCTTCTACGTTTGTCTTAAATTCAATTTCTAGAATTCCCCGATAATTGCGCGCAATTAATAAGTCTAGAACTTCTTTTAGCGTCGGGACCTTGGTTGATTCATACTTTTCATCAAACCAACTACCTGCATTTAATGCTTTGATTTCCGCAAGAGCTTTATCTTTAATAGCTCCCTTACCATTGGTTGTACGATTTACTTGTTCATCGTGCATGACAATTATTTCATCATCTTTGGTTAATTGAACGTCTAATTCAATTCCTTCTGCTCCTGCACGAATCGCTTCAGCAAACGAAGGCAACGTGTTTTCCGGCCTGGTTCCGCTGGCTCCTCTATGAGCAAAAATTTTCATCGTTCTCACTCCAATCAGAGTTATTGTAACATGTATCTATAAAATCAACAAAAAAAGAAGAAACAACGCTCGTTTCTTCTTTTACACGATTATAGAGGTTTGGAAAAATAAGTTAACGGTTCGTCGCTGACCTTTTTCATTTGGTTCTTTTTTTCATAGATCATTTCGGTCAACTCGTCTGAAAGTTCTTCAACTAACATACGTGCACCCTTAAAGGTATACCCACCAATTTGAACAGTTTCTTCAGGGGATAAAACGACTTTCCGCGTGGCGATTCGTCTAAAAAATTCGTCTAGAAAATAATTAGGTAAATAAAAGCTGTTTTGTGCTGCAAATGAATGTAAATAAATGTAATCGTCCACGGTAATATAACAGTCATCAAACGCATTAAAACTAGTATATTGTTCCATCATAATGACGCGCTTGTCCAAAATTTCCGTGATCTTTTTGTTCAATAAGACCAGTGTTTCGATCTCTTTAACTTTGTGTTCAAGCATTCGTCGTTTTTCATCTTTACGTTCATCATATCGTATACGTAAATTAAATGTGATAACCACAATCAATGAACCGACGAATACCCCCAATAAACCTGCAATAAAAATCTCCATCTAACTTGCCTCCTTATTTTAAGAATCATTGATGATTTTATCTTACCAAATTTTCTTGCCTATATCCAAGATTTTATATTTGACCTTTATTGACCATGTGTGTATACTAGCTATTAGAAAAGATAATTTGACGGAATAAAGCACTTTTTTAAGCGTCAAAATTGTCTATGATTTAAAAGGAGGAACATTAAATGAACTTGATTCCAACAGTAATTGAACAATCATCCCGTGGGGAAAGAGCGTATGATATATACTCTCGTTTATTAAAAGACCGCATTATTATGCTAAGTGGTGAAGTAACGGATGATTTAGCTAATTCTATCATCTCACAACTATTATTTCTAGATGCACAAGACTCTGAAAAGGACATTTATTTGTATATTAACTCGCCAGGCGGCAGTGTTACAGCTGGTTTTGCGATTTATGATACAATCAACTTTGTCAAAGCAGATGTGCAAACTATTGTATTAGGAATGGCAGCATCTATGGGAAGTTTCTTATTAACAGCTGGTACTAAAGGCAAACGTTTTGCTTTACCAAATGCTGAAATTTTGATTCACCAACCATTAGGTGGTGCGCAAGGACAAGCAACTGAAATCGAAATTGCTGCCCGTCACATCCTAAAAACTCGCGATCGCTTAAATGAAATCTTAGCTGAACGCACAGGTCAATCACTTGACGTCATTAAACGTGATACCGATCGTGATAACTATATGACTGCTGAAGAAGCTAAAGAATACGGCTTGATCGATGAAATCATGACTAATAAATAAACAATAAATGAACGCGCCATTGTCTTTACTAAATTTAGTAAGGGCGATGGCGTTTTTTTGTGTTTTATTAACGCTTCAGGTCAAAAGATTTGTACTACATTGATTGTAGAGGCTCCAACTATCATAGTGCTAATTTTTTCGTTACTGCAATGAATTAATAGTCATTTTTATACTCAGGATATTTTCCGCTCAGATAATCTTGCCCTAATTGGCAATAGTGGTTCACATTTTCTTTATTTTTTTCAATTTCTTCTGCGGTTAACTCACGGACTACTCGTGCCGGCCGTCCTAAGGCTAAACTGTTCGGTGGAATAACGGTCCCTTGAGTTACTAGAGAGCCTGCTCCGACCATGCTATTTTTGCCTACGACGGCATTATTCATTACAATTGAGCCCATACCAATTAAGGCGCCATCTTCAACTTTACAACCATGTAGCAAACATTGATGCCCCACTGTAATATTATCGCCAACTTCACAAGGAGTACCATGATCAACATGAATCACTGTCCCGTCTTGAATGTTCGTCCGATCCCCGATTGAAATAGGCGCACAATCCCCTCGAAGCACACTATTATACCAAACAGTTACTTCTCTTCCCAGAATTACATCACCAACAAGTGTAGCATTTCCTGCGATAAAATTTTTCATTGTCTACCTCGTCCTTTCTTCTTGAGTATATCATAACTAATATTCATCTTTATAGCTGAACTTCTACATTGAACATGACTATCTCATATAATAATGTGGTCAGATTTTGCTGTCGGCATGGTTATACGAGGGATAAAACGCTAACTGACTCTCTATGTTCGAAAAATAAGAAGCGTATCACACACTCTCTCTGAGAAGCAAAAGATAGAAAAATTTTTAAGGAGAATAGCTGGCGAAAATTTATATCATTAGTTGAAGAAAACAGTGGTATAAAAAGAAAATAACCACATAAGAACAGCAAACTAGTGGGACAACTTGTAAGTTATACCACTAGTTTGTCAAAGTAATGTTCTTATTTTAAGAAAACAAGATGAAAAAAGAGATTTTGGCTAAATTTAGCACATAAGAAAGCAAAAATGATGGTATAAAAAAACAGTTATCCCACTAGTTTATGAAAGTCATGGTATAACTCCAGTAAATTCGATCCTTGTCAAAGATTTGTTTCTTCATAATACTAAAGGCAACCAGCATCTCACACATTTTTTCTACAACGTAAGAGCTCTTTTTCCACTATGAAATCTCAACAAATTTTACATTTAATTTTGTGTTAATAGACGCCACTTCATAGAAAAAGCGACGCTAACTTTTCCAGCAGCGTCGCTTTCTTTTTATTCTTGATCGGCAAATTGGCTGTTGTACAAGTTCGCATAAAAGCCGCCTTTAGCAAGTAAGGTATCGTGGTTCCCTTGTTCGATAATTGATCCGTGGTCCATAACTAAAATTAAGTCCGCATCGCGAATTGTTGATAAACGATGGGCGATAACAAAGCTGGTACGTCCTTGCATTACTCTATCCATCGCTTTTTGGATCAACGCTTCTAGCCGAGTATCGACTGAACTGGTTGCTTCATCTAAAATTAAAATTTCAGGATCAGAGATAACTGCCCGTGCGATCGTTAATAATTGTTTTTGTCCAAGAGAAATATTATCCCCTTCAGAACTGATCTCCATATCATAGCCTTCTGGTATCGTCCGGATAAAATGATCGACGTTGGCTGTTTTCGCTGCATCAACGACTTCATAGTCTGTTGCATCTAATTTACCAAAACGGATATTATCTGCGATCGTTCCGCCGTAAAGCCAAGCATCTTGTAATACCATGCCAAACAATGAGCGAACGTCACTACGATCCATTTTTTTCGTATCAATCCCATCGATTTTTATTGCCCCTTCATCAACATCATAAAAACGCATCAATAGGTTGATTATTGTGGTTTTACCAGCACCCGTCGGTCCGACTATAGCTACCGTTTGACCAGCTTTTACGCTGAAGTTTAAATCTTCGATCAATGGTTCGCTCGCTTTATAAGAAAAACTAACATGATCAAATTCAACGTTTCCACGAACGTATTCAGGTAATGATATATCATGTTCATTTGTTTTTTCTTCTTCTTCATCCAAGACTTCAAACACACGGCGAGAAGAAGCCGAGGCACTTTGCAACATCGCAGATAATTGTGTAATGTTCCCCATTGGTTGGCTGACTTGCCAAATATATTGGATAAAAGCTTGTAACTGCCCTACTACGATCGCTCCACTAAGTACATTCAAACTCCCGACAACTGCAATAACAATATAAGTTAAATAAGCCGTTGATTGAACTAATGGTATCATAAGCCCCGAAATAAATTGCGCTTTGAAACCATTTTTTTTAACTGAACGGTTTACCTTCTTAAAGTTTTCAGCGTTAGGATGTTCCTGTCCAAAAAGTTTAATGACATTAAAACCTGTCATGTGTTCTTGCACATATCCGTTCATTTCACCTAATGAATTTTGCATCCCATTAAAGTATTTTTGCGATCTTGAAATAACAAACCGCGAAATAAAGAAGGAAGCTGGAATCATGAGTATGGCAGCTAGAGCCATGTAAACATTGATATAAAACATCATTGAAACAGATAATACGATACTCAATATAGCATTTACTATTTGCACTAATGATTGTTGCAAAGCTCCACTGACTACATCCACGTCATTGGTTACCCGTGAAAATACATTTCCTTGTTGGTGGGTATCAAAGTAAGAAACCGGCAAACGATTAATTTTCTCAGAAATGTCTTTCCGTAAATCTTTCATGGCGGATTGTACCACCCCTGTCATCAGTAAACCAGCTGAAAGTTGCGAACCTCCATAACCGATACCGATCACTATAATTGCAATGACTGTTTGTTTAATGTAAGCAAAGTTTACAGGATCGCCATTTGCAATGTTTCTACTAATCTCTGTAGTTGGCAACCCGGTTACATAAGGCAGTGCCGTATTAAAGGCAACCGTTGCAACTGTAAAAATCATAACTAAAATAAATTTAAATTTGTAGGGTTTTAAATAACGTCCTACGCGCATTAAAGAAGAAAAAGTATTCATTGTCCTAATTCCTCCTTCGATAATTGAGACGAAGCAATGTCGTAGTACACAGAGCTAGTTTTTAACAGCTCTTCATGTGTTCCTTCCCCAACAATATTTCCTTCGTTCAATACAATAATTCTGTCCGCGTTCATAATGGTGCTGACCCGTTGAGCGACAATCAATACCGTTGCATCGGTCGTCTCTTCATTAATTCTCTCACGTACTTTGGCATCTGTAGCAAAGTCCAGAGCAGAAAAACTGTCATCAAAGATATAAATCGCTGGTCTTCTTACCACAGCCCGCGCAATTGCTAAACGTTGCTTTTGCCCGCCGGAAAAGTTTGAGCCACCTTCAGCAATTTGTGTGTCTAAACCATCAGATAACTCAGAAACAAATTCAGTAGCCTGCGCAACATCTAAGGCTTCTTCTAATTCAGCATCTGTTGCATCTTCTTTCCCATAGCGTAGGTTGTCTCTAATCGTCCCCGAAAAAAGGACTGCACTTTGCGGGATAAAACCAATTTTTTTACGTAAAGCATCTATATCATAATCGCGAACATCGACGCCATCAACCAAAATTTCCCCTTCACTAACATCGTAAAGTCGCGGAATGAGTTGGATCAATGTAGATTTCCCACTACCTGTACTACCGATAAAAGCGACTGTTTCGCCAGGACTTGCTGTAAAACTTGCATCGCGGATCACTGGCGATTCCGCATGGCCTGGATAAGCAAAAGTAACATCATCAAATGCAAGATAACCTTCTGTTTCTGTTTTTGTTACGCCATTTTCTTTATTTTCAATAATCGGTAAAGTATCCATTGCTTCTTGGATCCGATTAGCTGAAACTGCTGCTCTAGGATACATCATAAATATTGTAGAAAACAACATGAATGAAAACAGAGCATGGAAAATATATTCAATAAAAGCAATCAAATTCCCAACTTCCAATGTGCCAGCGTCAATTTGGACACTTCCTTGCCAAATGATATAAGCCATAACGATATTAAATAGGAAGAAAAAACCTGGTTGAGCTGAAGACATCAAACGAAATAGGTTTTTCGAACTTTTTTCGTAAGCATCATTTACTTTGCCAAAACGTTTTTCTTCAAAATGTTCATTGACAAATGCGCGAATAACACGCAAACCTGACAAATTTTCACGTAAAATATTATTAATTCGGTCAAGGTTACTTTGTTGCTTTCTAGATAAAGGATTTGAAAAACCTGCAATGGCTACAACACCAATCAATAAGAAAGGTAAAGCAAGCAATACATAAGTCCCTAAACTCCCACTAGTTCTCATCACCATATACAAACTAGCAATAAACATCATGGGTGTCATAAATCCGGTCCGCAAAAAGTTTTGCATAAACAACATAATTTGGTAAGCATCATTAGTTACCCGAGTAATCAATGAAGAAACGCCTAATTGTTCATACTCGTTATGAGAATAATTCTGTATTTTCACAAAAAGGTCCTGACGAATTGAGGCTGTGACATTGGTGGTAATACGTGTCATAAAATAACCCAGTGAGACATTCATCAACACACCAACAATGACCACCACTAACATGGTTATGCCTATTTTTTTAATATACGCATCATCATTATTGGCAACACCTACATCGATCATTTGACTTAGTAATGTAGGTAAGCCTAATTCAATAAGAATAAACCCGAAAACACAGATGAAATTAAAGAATAATAGCCCTTTGTTTTTCAAGGTATAATGCAACATTAATTTCAAAATTACTCCCTCCTTTTCTTGTACAATTACTTTAAAGATAGCACATAGCGTCGAAAAAAGTAAAGAAAATAAGAAGCGAAATTAACAAGTTTTTTCAATAACTTTTTCATACGCACAAGCCCGGTTCTTTTACTAACGGTGTATGCTATATTTTTCATGTAATTTTCCGTTTTTGACACCTCATTTCTATACTTATTTTTATTTGTGTGATAAACTATCAATGGACAATTGGTTCCAACTTAAGAGGTATCATAGGCTATTTTATTTTGAACATTTAATACCTTATTATGTTGCCAAAGACGGGTTAAAGTTGGATCAACGAATGCTTATTAAGTTAAGTGAAAAAAGTCAAATAAATACAAGATAGAATATAAAGGAGAACAGATACATGATCTACAAAATTTTTTATCAAGAAACAAAAGAGCGCAACCCACAAAGAGAACAAACACACTCTTTATACGTTGACGTTGACAATGATGTGACTGCTCGTCGCATTGTTGAAGAAAATACCCCATACAATATCGAATATATTCAAGAATTAACCGGAAATCACTTAGAGTATGAAAAAGAACATACTGATTTCCATATAACGGAGTTTTAGTATGAAATTATCGCTTAAAAACAACGAAACAGGTGTTTTCGCTGTTGGCGGACTAGGAGAAATCGGGAAAAACTGTTATGGGGTTCAATTCCAAGATGAAATTATCTTAATCGATGCAGGAATTAAATTTCCAGAAGATGAACTACTTGGTATTGACTATGTAATTCCTGACTATAGTTATATTGTTCAAAACATCCAAAAAATAAAAGCTTTAGTGGTGACTCACGGTCACGAAGATCATATTGGTGGGATTCCTTATTTGCTAAAACAAGTAAATATCCCCATTTATGCAGGTCCACTAGCTTTAGCTTTGATCACAAATAAATTAGACGAACATGGTCTATTGCGTGAGGCAGAACTTCATGAAATTAATGAAGACACTGTGATCCGCTTTCGCAAAACTTCTGTCAGCTTCTTTCGGACAACACACAGTATCCCTGATGCCTTAGGTGTTGTTGTCAAGACGCCGTCAGGAAATATCGTTGAAACTGGTGATTTTAAATTTGACTTTACACCAGTAGGCGAACCGGCAAATCTTCATAAAATGGCAAAGGTTGGTGAAGAAGGCGTTCTTTGTTTACTTTCAGATAGTACGAATGCAGAAATCCCTACTTTTACCAAGTCTGAAAAAACGATTGGCGCTTCGATCATCAAAATTTTTGAAAAAGTAAAAGGCCGTATCATTTTTGCTAGTTTTGCCTCCAATATCTTTCGTTTACAACAAGCTGCAGATGCCGCAGTTGCAAACGGTCGTAAAATTGCCGTCTTTGGTCGTAGCATGGAAAATGCGATTGCCAATGGACAACGTCTTGGTTATATCAAGGTTCCAGAGGGAACGTTTGTTGATGCACGCGAATTAAATTCTTTACCTGCAGATAAAACAATGATTTTATGTACAGGATCTCAAGGTGAACCTATGGCGGCTTTAAGTCGTATTGCCAACGGGACTCATCGCCAAATTCAGATACAACCAGATGATACCGTGATCTTTTCTAGTTCACCAATTCCGGGAAATACAACGAGCGTCAATCACTTGATCAACCTGTTATTAGAAGCTGGTGCTGAAGTTATTCATGGAAAGATCAACAACATTCATACTTCTGGTCACGGTGGCCAAGAAGAACAAAAATTAATGTTGCGTTTGATGAAGCCTAAGTACTTCATGCCTATACATGGTGAATTTCGTATGTTGAAAATTCATAGCCAATTGGCAGAAAATACTGGCGTGCCCAAAGAAAATTGTTTCTTAATGGAAAACGGAGATATGCTTGCATTAACTCCGGATTCAGCACGTCCTTGTGGCCACTTTAATGCTGGCGATGTTTATATCGACGGCAGCGGAATTGGCGATATCGGCAATATTGTTTTAAAAGATCGTCGAATTCTTTCTGAAGAAGGTTTAGTAATAGCTGTTGCAACCATCGATAAAAACAAAAAAGAAATTCTAGCGGGTCCTGATATTCTGTCACGTGGATTTGTTTACATGCGTGAATCAGGTGAGTTGATTAAGAAAGGACAGAATATCCTTTACAATGCATTACGTGATGCATTGAATCAACCAGATGTCAGTGAATATAAATTAAAAGAAGCAATGAGCCAAGCACTACAGCCATTTCTTGTCGAACAAACACAACGTCACCCAATGATTTTATCTATGCTTATGACACCAGATGATTAACTCAAAAAAGCAGCCAAAAAGGCTGCTTTTTTTTGAAATGAATTTTCAAGTAAACTTTAACTAGTAACAACACTAGAAAACTGACCTTATATGATTATTTAGCTGAATAAGTACATTTTCACGTGAATAATTCAAATTAAGCGCACTGTTTCGTCATTCTTATGTGGTTGAATGTTAATAAGCTCATCGTTTTGGGGTTCTTACGTGCTTAGTTTCAGTTAACCACGCTGTTTTGTCATTCTTATGTGCTTAATCTACCTTAAATCGGTCAAGCCCGAAATCTTGTGTAAAAGTACAAATGCAATCTACACCCTAATTTTATGATTCTATTTTCTCTCGAAGCGTATTCTAGGTCTAAGCAGGGGACAGATTTGACAACGAATCTATTCAGGCATGGTGATCTTGGGCTGTTCCTTCGGTCTTCAACCTAAGAACAGGCGCCCATTTCGCTATTCGAGAATACCATGCCTTCATTCATTGTCCAATCGTAACTCGTTTTCTTCTAGGTTTCATCTTCTGAAGAAGTGTCCTCCTTTCCTAGCACAGGCCCTTTTAAAAACGCTCTGGGGGCTTTTTGCCATGCTTGATGAATATCCATTAAAACCGCACCAATTAAACGTTCGGCGGAATCAACGTTAGGGAAAATAGAGACTACCTTTTCTCGTCGTCGAACTTCCCGGTTTAAACGTTCCAAGGAATTCGTTGTTCGTAAGGAAACGTGATAATCTTCTGGTTCACTTAGATATTGTAAACCATCGTAAAAGCCTTGATCTAAAAGAGCTAATACTGTTTTATAACGCGTATCATCTTGCACGTGATCTTCGAACTTTTGACGGGCTTCTTTCGCTTCTTGTAAGGTATTGGCGCGGAAGATCTTTTTCAGATGATAGCGAGCTTCTTGATTGTTTTTCTTAGGCATCTGGTCGATCATATTTCGTAAGAAATGGACGGTACAACGTTGCCATGCAGTACCGGTAAAGATTTCCTGTATGGCTTTTTTTAGCCCCGCATGAGCATCGGAAATAATTAAGCGAGGTTGGGTCAAGCCCCGTTCACGCAAGTCTTGGAAAAACCTTTTCCAACTCGTGGTGGATTCTTCCTCGCTGACTTGAAATCCTAAAATTTCTCGTCGATTCTTTTGATTCACTCCTTGGGCGATATAAACCCCTTTACTGACCACTCGATGGTCTTCACGAACTTTGATATACATGGCATCGACATAAACATATCGAAAGAAACTGTAGGTTAAGGAACGATTTTTAAAGGCTTGAATTTCCGGATCGAGTCGTTTCATCGTGTTAGAAACAAACGACTTCGATACTGATTCGCCGCATAACTGTTCAACGATATGGGTTACTTTTTGCGTCGATACTCCCTGGACGACGGCTTCCATTAAGCTTAATACAAAAGCCTGGTCTTTTCGTTGGTATTGTTCAAAAATTTTCGTGGAAAACTCGCCCGAACGAGTACGTGGAATTTTCAAGCGGAGTTTTCCTACGGCTAAAGTGAAATCTCGTTCGTAATACCCATTCCGATAATCCAAACGATGATCATTGCGCTCATAATTTTTCGCTTGGATAAATTCATCCCTTTCGACTTCCATATAAGCGTTAAATACCGTCACAGCTAAAGACTTCATCATCATGTTCATATCGCTTTGCATAATAGCCTCTGTTAATTCTTCAAAATTTATATTAATATTAAGTTGGGTCATATCCATCTTCCTTTTCAATGTTTTTCTGGGTAAATTACATTGTACCAGAGATGGATATGATCTCTTTCTTTTTACACAATTATATGGAAACAACTCTTAAATCGGCTTTTTTTGCCCTTTTTCTTCATTTAGGCACATAGCTTTGTCATTCTTACGTGCTTAGCTAGGGTTAACCCCGCTAGATTGTCATTCTTATGTGCTTATTTTCCCTTTAGCACATTGTTTTTTAATTCTTATGTGGTTAAATATCAATAACCTCATCGTTTTGGAATTCTTATGAGCTTATTTCGGTGAGTACGCACATTTTCACGTGAGTAATTCAAAATAAGCTCATTAGTTTTTGGGCCGTCTTTTCTATGTACTATTTCGCTTACTTTTTATAAAAAAAAGAAAGACCCCACAATTTTCATTGCGAGAATCTTTCTTATCAGCTTGGTTTTTAAGCGTTAATAGTTTTTAACTATGCTTTTACAACATTAACAGCTTGAGGACCGCGATCTGATTCTTCAACATCAAATGTAACAGATTGTCCTTCTTCTAAAGTTTTAAAGCCTTCTTCTTGAATTGCTGAAAAGTGGACAAACACGTCACTTCCATCTTCACGGGAGATAAACCCATAACCTTTTTCTGCGTTAAACCATTTTACTGTACCTTGTTCCATTCAAGTTTCCTCCTCGTGCGTTAGCACTTTTTAAAATTGTAACATTGCTCGTACTATGATAGAGATAGATAACTGTATGCCACTTCCACGTTCCAAACAAAATTACATAGTTCATTTTACTCTCACCTACTCTTTTTTGCAAGTGATAATTACTCTTAAGTTATTAATTCCAAAATCCTTCTTCTCTTAAACTAACATATTTTTCATCGCCGATAATCAAATGGTCTAATACTTCAATCCCCATCATTTCTCCACATTGCTTCAACCGTTTGGTAAACGCTCGGTCATTTTCTGACGGAGATGGATCGCCACTGGGATGATTATGCGAGCAGATAATGCGCGCCGCACTGCAACGAACGGCTTCGCGAAAGATCTCGCGCGGATGTGCGACTGCTTGATTTACGGAACCTACAAAAAGAGTCTTACGAAAAATAACTTCATTTTTCGTATTTAAATAAAGACAAATCAAGTGTTCCTGTGAGAAACCTTTCATCTCATCCATCAATTGCTGAGCTAAGTCAAAACTCGTAACGACTTTACCAAATTTAGGTTGATTGGCGCGATGAATACGATAGCCTAGCTCAATCATCGCTTTTAATTCGATCGCTTTGACCTGACCTACACCAGAAAGTTGTTGCAATTCTGTCAGGCTAGCATTTTTCAGCTCATATAAGCTGGGAAATAAGGTCAAAACCCTACCGGATAATTCCATTACGCTATATTTCTTCGATCCCGTGCGTAATAAAATAGCCAACAATTCTTGATTAGAAAGTGCCTGTACCCCATATTCTAATAATCGCTCGCGGGGCAACGAACTCAGTGGTATTTTGTTTTTTTCCATAAAAAAAAGCCTCCTTGCGTTCTTACACTAATAAGTACGCAAAAAGTGCTCATTTATTTTTCTAAAAATGCAGGAATTTCATTTAATGTAGGTAAAACAGCGAGCGTTCTTGCTTCAATTGCAAGAGTAGGTGTAATTAAATCTGGTACCATGATTACGTTAATCCCTGCTTGATCAGCTGCTAGTACCCCATTTTTCGAATCTTCTAATATAAGTAAATTTTCTTTAGATGTATCAAAAGCCGCAGCAGCTTTTTCAAAAATCTCAGGGTCAGGTTTGGCTTTTTTTACATTTTCAAAAGAAACGATATGAGAGAACTCATCTGACAAATCATTCTTTTCTAAAAGAATATCAATAATTCTACGCTGATTGCTAGAAGCGACACAACGCTGGACCTCTTTTTCTTGCAGATAATGCAATAATTCTTTTAAGCCAGGTTTTAAATCAGCAGCTCCTGCTTCAAATAGCTCCACCGCACGATCAAATGAATAATTAATGAACGTATTTACCGCTTGCTCGCCAAAAAGCGGGTCATACATTTCGTGATAGGCTTGCCAAACTTCTTCATCAGAAACGCCTATATATTTTTCATAAGTAGCAAAATCATAGGAAAAGCCCATCATATCCGCAGCTTCTTGGGTAGCTTTATAATAAAGTGTCTCGGTATCAAACATTAGTCCATCCATATCGAAAATAATTCCTTGTACATTCTGCATAGTTTCCTCCTGATTAAGAAATAAGATCTTTAATTAATTTCCGTACTTCTGCTACAAAATAAAGAGAACCTGTTACTAAAATCATATCGTCATTTGAAATTTTATCTAAAATATTAGCTAAGCCAAATTGCCATAGCGATGCTACATTAATACGTTTTTCATTGATGGCCTGATAGTTTTTTTCTAAACGAAGAACGCCTGGATAATCAAAGCTAGTTAAATAAATTTCTGCATTAGAAATTTCTAACAACTGCTTGAGCATTCCTTCGACGTTTTTTCTTTCAAGAGCTGAAAAAAGAACGTAAATGTGCTGATCTTTAAATTCATCATTCATATTTTCAACTAACCGTTTCATGGCGTGTTCATTATGCGCACCATCTAATACAATCAAAGGATTTTGGCTAATCTTTTCCAATCTAGCCGGCCACTGTGCTTTTAACAAGCCTTTTTTAACGTCTTTTTCACTAAAAGGAAGATGTTGCATCTGACAAACAAAATAAAAAAGTTGAATTGCCACTGCGGCATTTTCCGTTTGGTGTTTTCCTAATAAAGAAGTAGTTAGACCTGAAATTTTCCCTTGCTCATTATAAAAATCAAATTGTTCACCCCACTTGGCGTCAGGGCCTTTATAAACCATTTGGTAGTCATCAGCAAAATGGGAAACCTCTGCTTGTTGCCTTTGAGCTGTATCATCAATCACTGCAAGGGCATTAGCTGTAATTTTCCCGGTAACAACGGGAACCCCTTTTTTAATAATTCCTGCCTTTTGTTCAGCAATTTTTTCGATGGTATCGCCCAATACTTCCATATGATCCATTCCGATAGTAGTAATAGCTGTAAGTAGTGGGGAAACAACGTTGGTACTATCATATACCCCCCCCAAACCAACTTCAGCAACCACCATATCAACCTCTTCTTCTTTAAAGTAAAGAAAAGCAGCCGCCGTTAATAGTTCAAATTCCGTAATCTCTGAAAGTTCACTATCTGCATCAGCTGAGCTTACCCGAGGTTGAATTTTTTGCATGACATTGGTTAATGCGTCATCAGAAATAGGTTGTCCATTGATAGCAATTCGTTCATTAAGTTCTTCAATATAAGGTGAAGTAAAAGTACCAATAGTCAATCCGGTTTCTTGCAGCATGGTTGATAAAAAGCTGACAGTTGAACCTTTGCCATTGGTGCCCGCAATATGGACAATCGAAAGGTCTTTTTCTGGATGATTAAGTTCATCTAATAATGCATTGATTCGTTGTAACCCTGGTTTTGAACCAAAGCTTTGACGACTTTCAATAAATTGGATTGCCTCTTGCACTGTTTTTATCATGTCATTTCACCTCAAGGGATATTATAACAAATTCCCTGCTCGCATACTACGAAAAAAACAAGGACAATGATCTATCCTTGTTTTTCTCAATTGATTCATTAGTTAATTTCTTGTAACTGTTTGATACGATCCTTGACCGTTTGTTGTTTTTCCAGATAATCAGCCTGCTTATCTCGTTCTTTTTGAACAACTGCTTCTGGTGCATTGGCAACGAAACGTTCATTAGCCAATTTGTCTTCTACGCGTTGTACTTCACGATTCCATTTTTCCAATTCTTTTGCTAAACGATCTAGTTCTGCTTGAACATCAATCAAACCTGCTAATGGCAAGTAGACGTTAGCGCCTGTCAAGACCGCAGTCATAGCTAATTCAGGGGGTTCTAGCTGGCTATTGATTTCAAGTTTTTCTGGATTACAGAAACGATCAATATAGTTTTTATTTTCTTTTAGGAACGCTTCAATTTCCTGATCACTCGTTTGAATGAGTAAAGTAATTGGTTTTGAGATAGGCGTATTTACTTCTGCGCGAATATTACGAACCGCACGAATCAAATCCATCAATACAGTCATCCCTTGTGCTGCTGTTTCATCACTAAACTCGGGGTGAACGACTGGATATTCTGCGGTAACCAATGATGTACCTAGGTGTGGCAATTTTGACCAGATTTCTTCAGTGACAAATGGCATAATTGGATGCAATAGCCGTAAAATCTGGTCTAACACGTAGACAAGAACACTTTTGTTGGTTTGTTGAGCCTCTTTATCTATTCCATAAAGCGTTTCTTTACTCATTTCGATATACCAGTCACAAAAGTCATCCCAGATAAAATTGTATAATTGACGCCCAGCTTCACCAAACTCAAAACGGTCAAATAATTCAGTGACCCTTGCCACTGTTTCATTCAAACGTGTCAAAATCCAGCGATCCGCCACTGATTTTTTACCGCTAAGGTCGATGTCTGTTGCACTCATTTCCTCCACATTCATTAAAACAAATCGAGCCGCATTCCAAATTTTATTGATAAAGTTCCAAGCAGCGTCCATTTTTTCATAGCTAAAACGGACGTCTTGTCCGGGAGTAGAGCCATTTGATAAAAACCAGCGTAACGCATCAGCGCCGTACTGATCAATGACTTCCATTGGATCTATTCCATTACCTAGCGATTTACTCATCTTACGTCCTTGTGCATCCCGGATTAAACCATGAATCAAAACATTTTCAAATGGACGTTCTTGCGTAAACTCTAAACTTTGGAAAATCATACGACTTACCCAGAAAGAAATAATATCATAACCTGTGACTAAAGTGTTCGTTGGGAAATAACGTTGATACATTTCGTTTTCGGTATCAGGCCACCCCAAAGTAGAAAACGGCCACAAAGCAGAACTAAACCAAGTGTCTAAGACATCTTCATCTTGAACCCAATTCTGGCTATCTTGTGGTGCTTGCATGCCTACATATACTTCACCAGTTTCTTTGTGATACCACGCTGGGATTTGATGGCCCCACCATAATTGACGTGAAATTACCCAGTCATGAATATTTTCCATCCAGCGTAAAAAGGTCTGATTAAAACGTGGCGGATAAAAGTCTACTGCATCCTCAGTCGCTTGATTATCGATTGCTTGTTGCGCTAGAGGTTGCATTTTTACAAACCATTGTTTGGACAAACGCGGTTCAACCACCGCATCGCTTCGTTCAGAATGTCCTACACTGTGGACCATTTTTTCGACTTTAACTAGTCGTCCCAATTGTTCAAGGTCCTTAACAATTGCTTTTCTTGCTTCAAAGCGATCCATTCCGGCATATTTGCCAGCTTGTTCATTCATCGTGCCATCATTATTCATTACGTTGACCCGCGGCAGATCATGTCGATTACCTACTTCAAAGTCATTAGGGTCGTGGGCTGGTGTAATCTTCACAACTCCTGTACCAAATTCGCGGTCGACATACTCGTCAGCCACAATTGGAATTTCTCTATCCATTAAAGGTAAGATAACTTTTTTGCCGATTAATTGTTGAAAACGCTCATCTGCTGGATGAACTGCCACCGCAGTATCTCCTAACATCGTTTCCGGACGAGTCGTCGCAATTTCTACCGTGCCTGAACCGTCAGTTAGAGGATATGTCATATGGTAAAACGCACCTTCATCCTCTTTATGAATCACTTCAATATCGGATAAAGCGGTTTGTGCTTTAGGGTCCCAATTGATGATGTATTCGCCACGATAAATCAAACCTTTTCCATACAACTTAACAAAAACCGTCTTTACAGCTTCTGATAGCCCATCGTCTAAGGTAAAGCGTTCGTGGTTATAATCAAGTGATAAGCCTAATTTAGCCCATTGCTCTCTGATATGTTGCGCGTATTCTTCTTTCCAGTCCCAAACTTGGTCAATAAATTTTTCACGGCCTAATTCATATCGAGAAATTCCTTGCTCATTTAATTTAGCTTCAACTTTCGCTTGGGTAGCAATTCCAGCATGATCCATCCCTGGAAGCCACAAAGTATCAAAGCCTTGCATGCGTTTTTGCCGGATAATCATATCTTGCAAAGTAGTATCCCAAGCATGGCCTAAATGCAATTTACCGGTAACATTCGGTGGTGGGATAACCACTGAATAAGGTTGAGCATTTTTGTCGCCACTAGGTTTAAATAAATCTTGTTTTAGCCATTCCTGGTAACGCCCGTTTTCGACTTCTTGCGGATTATATTTTTTTGATAACTCATCTTCTGACATTTTCTTTCCTCCTTGGTTAAAATAAGATAATTACACTTTGTCTAGTGTTGTTTTATCTCTTCGCTTACGCTTTGGTCTCATCAAGGTCTAAGCGACAAGTCGCTAGTTCCTTGAAAAATCCATTTTCGCTCCCCTAGCACTGTTCATCAGCTACGATTCACAGCAAAAAGCCCTAAGATGTTTAAACATCTTAGGGCGCTATTTACGCGGTACCACCTAAATTGCAGTATATATACTGCCACTTACGAGTGAAATAACGATCACGAATCGTTTGACTCTACTTTTTTTTCGAGCCAAAGACGCTCAAGCTACCTTCACTGGTTATTGATGAAAATTTTACAGCCTAGAATTTTCTCTCTAAAAATCAATTCAGCCAGCTACTCCTCTTGACCTTTGTCTGTTTTATTTTACAATGCGCTTTTTTTAAAGTCAACTTAAATTAGTGCTTTTGCTGCCTCTAATGCCTTTTGATAATCTGGCTCATCAGACATTTCAGGTGTGATTTCTTCATAATTAATTGTCCCATTTTGATCAAGTACAAAAATACTGCGCGCGAAACAATCCGCTTCAGGGATGTAAATATTATAAGTTTGCCCAAAAGCATTTTCAGGATCATGCAACATAATCATATCTACACCTTCTTGACCACACCATTTAGCTTGATCTTCTTTCGTATTATTTGAGATCGTCACAAAATTAATATCATCAAGTTGACTTGCTTCTTGATTAAAACGTTTCGTTTGTAATGCACATACGCGTGTATTGATATTTGGAATGACACTTAAGATGGTAGGTTTACCGTTGTTAAAATCTGCCAATGTATACGTACGATCCTGTAAATCCTTTAATGAAAATGACGCAGCTTTGTCGCCTGTTTCTGGTTGTTGACCAGGTACCTCTAATTTTTCTCCCTTGCGTGTAATAAACATTATTTTCTCTCCTTAACTATTTATTGCTTAAAACAGCTTACAATCAATTTGCCTGCTGTTTTGACAATTTCTATACTATTTTTAGACGAAAACTTAATCAAGCATTCATCTTTAGCCTATTGTCAGTATAAAGCAGCTAAGAAAAATTATAAAAAAATATGCCTATGAAGTAACAGCTAACGGTGTTTTTTTATAGTTATGATCAAAAAAGAGTAATGTTAATAATTCAGTCGTTAAATCAATATAACGCATACTGATATTATCAGGCACTTCAACGCGGTCAGGGGCAAAGTTTAATATTGCCGTAATTCCACTATTGACCACAATATCAATCGCTTCTTGAGCATGTTCGCTAGGTACTGTGGATATCGCAATTCTAATGTTTTTTTCTTGAGCTATTTGTTTAAAATCAGCCATACTGTAAACATAAAAGCCTGCAATTGTTTTTCCGATGATTTCCGGATTCGTGTCAAATACACAGGAGATAATAAGATTTTCATTGCGACGAAAATTATTATTGGCTAACGCCTTGCCCAAATTTCCAAAACCAACAATCGCAATGCGACTTTCTTCATTACTATCTAAAATATGACTAAAAACTTCAATCAAAAAAGCAACATCATAGCCATAACCACTACGACCAAGTTCTCCTAAATAAGAAAAATCACGACGTATCGTAGCAGAGGGAACCTGGGTAATGTCAGAAAGTTCTTTTGATTTAATTCGTGCGACGCCTTTTGTGTCTAAAATCGTTAGGTTTCTTAAGTATAATGGTAGTCTTTTAGCTGTAGCGCGTGGTATTTTTTTCTTATTATAGTCTTTCACTTCCCAGCCTCCTTGTTAAGTTGTTCACATAAAAGTGTACCACTATTCCCATGTTTTGACAATAGCAGGCTAAGTATTAAAAACCAAACTAACGTAGAAGAGATCATTGGAGAACTATTGTCAGAAGAAAATGTTTTATGTTCCGTTGTAGTTATTTTTTTAACTATTAATATTGTCCTTAAAAAAATAAGCCACACTTTCGAAAAAAAGAAACTCTTTATACTTCCCCCACATTTGAACAAAAATAAAACAAGCTGCTTTTGAAAAACAGCTTGTTTTATTTATAGTAATTCAGCAAATTCATCTTGTTGTTCTTGTGCGCTTGCTGGGACAATTTTTTCGACTTTAATATTTGCCAAAGCACGTTCGATTAACCCTGTAATGTCTAATCTTTCTTCATATTGCTGAACTTTGTCCAGATGTGGTTTGGTTTTTGGCTGTGGTGGCGCAAAAATAGTGCAGCAATCTTCAAATGGTTGAATAGACAAATCAAAAGTATCGATTTTTTGAGCAATATCAATGATTTCTAGCTTGTCCATAGTAGCAACTGGTCGAATAATAGGGGTATTCGTTACTTCATTAATAGCAACCATGCTTTGTAATGTTTGTGAAGCTACTTGACCTAAGGATTCACCATTTAAAATGACTAACCCACGACGTAATTGGCGAATGCTATCGGTCAAACGTAACATCATTCGTCGGGTGATGGTCATCCAATAACCTTGCGGTACTCGATTTTTAATTTCCTCTTGTACTTCAGTAAAAGGAACTTCGATAAATTGAATCTGACCCACATAAGGAGCGAGTTTAGCGGTAAGATCCTTAGCTTTTTGCAAGGCTTGTTCGCTAGTATAAGGCGGACTAGCAAAATGAACAGCTTCGATTTCTACGCCTCGTTTCATGGCCAGAAAACCAGCTACTGGAGAGTCAATACCGCCAGAAAGCATTAACATTCCTTTACCACTTGTGCCCACAGGAAGGCCTGCTGCGCCAGGAATCGTTTTGTAAGACAAGAAAGCTCCGTTACTACGAATTTCCACGCGCAAATTAATGTCGGGCTTTTTCATTTGCACTTTAATATCAGGAAAATGATCAATAACCGCATCGCCTAGCGTCACATTTAATTCATCACTAGTTTGTTCAAAGGTATGATCACTGCGCTTGGCGGTAACCTTAAAACTTTCATTTCCGGTATAAATTTCACTGACCATTTCTTGAGCGCAAGCTTTGATTTGTTCGATATCTTTTTCCACACGAACGCTGGGGGAAAAATTTTGGATACCAAACACCATTTGTAATTTAGGAATAATCAAATCGCTATCCTCACCGTTTAAAACCAGATGCATCCGATCACGATCTGCATGAATTTTTAACTTAGGGAAATCGACAAGCGCTTGACGCACATTAGAAGAAAGACGCATGATAAATGACCGTCGATTCTTCCCTTTAGTCGATAGCTCGCCGTATCGAACCATAATTTCAGAATATTTCATAAAGACACCTCTTAATTAACTTTTGAAAATCGTTGATATAATTGCTCAAATACAATCATAAACTGTTCAATTTCTGCCATTGTGTTACTTTCATCTAAACTAATCCGAATGGCACAAGTAGCAAGTGCACTGGGGACATTCATCGCCGCAAGCGTACTTGACTCAGTATTTTTCTTACTCGAACAAGCACTCGTTGTAGAGACAATAATCTCTTTTTCTTCTAAGGCATGGACCAACACTTCGCCACGAATTCCTTTTAATGCTATACACAAAATATGCGGAGCACCATTTTCTGTGGGAGAAAAAATTGTGACCTTGCTATAAGCATTAAGTCCATCAATTAGCGCCATTTTTAAATTGGTTAAATGCTCAGGGCGTTGCGATTTCTTCTCAAAAGAAATCCGTAGCGCTCTTGCCATCGCAACGATCGCTGGCACATTTTCAGTTCCGCTACGTTGCTCTTTTTCTTGACCACCGCCAGTCATTAAAGGCTGGATGCGTCGACCTTTTTTCCAATAAATAAAGCCTACGCCACGTGGACCATGAAATTTATGAGCAGAAAAAGCAGCAAAATCCACGCGGGAAGTCAGCCATTTTTCGGTAGCAATTTTAGCAATTGCTTGCACCGCATCCACATGGAAATGAATTTTAGGAGACTTTTCTAACAACGTACTTATTTCCTGGATGGGCTGGATTGCCCCCATTTCATTGTTTACCGCCATCACAGAAACCAAAATCGTATCTTCTCTAATCAATTGAGCGAGTTGCTCTACATCTACAAATCCTTCTTTGGTTACGGGCGCTTGATCAATTTCAAATCCAAAACGCGCTAATTGTTCAACAGTTTTTTTCACTGCAGGATGTTCAATACTAGAAATAATCAGATGTTTTCCGTAATCTTGCTTTTCAAAAGCTGTTCCTTTTAGAACCCAGTTATCTCCTTCAGTGCCACCGCTAGTAAAGGCGATCTCTTCAGTCGACACTTGCAAGCTGTCCGCTATTTGTTTTCTAGCTTGTTCCAATAGACGACTTGCCTGAGTACCCAGAAAATGCAAACTGGAAGGATTTCCAAACACACGTCGACTCGTTTTTACATATGTATCTAAACTTTCGGGAAAGATGGGAGTGGTTGCACTATTATCAAAATAGATCATTTTATTTAAGATCCTCTCTTTAAAAATACTGTTTCATTATATCCGCAACTGTAGCTAGTTTCAAGTTGAAAGGCTGTTTGACACAAAAAAGCTGAGTTGAACTTAAGTAAAGTTCAAACACAGCTTTTTAAACTAATTCTTTTCGGTTCTCATAGTAAAAGTCTTCAATTCGTTTAAAGGCACCAGGTTCGACTCGTTCCAACGCTGTACCGATTTCATCCAGCGCATCTTTATAACGGTACTCGTAGTTAAACAAATCAAGGGTCCGATCAATCGAAGCTTTCACTTCTGTGTGCGAGTGTCGATAACGATTAGCGTGTTGCATCATTTGCTCAGTCAAAGCTGCCTCATCGACCATATCATGCGTTTTTTCTTGCAAAACGTCCAGATCCTCTGCACAAATTGCGACTAGTTCGTTAACATCGTCCATATCTACGCGAGTCTTGTTTAATAGATCATCTAGTTCTTCTAAACGGTCTGTTACACCAAAGAAGAAATCTAAGTATTCACCTGGTAATCCTGGTAAACGTTGTTGTTCCACAAAACGTTTCAAACTACGTAGCTTAAACTCAAAAGCATCAGCTCTATCTTGTGCAGCTGTTTCCTCTTTACGCAAATCACGAAGCGCTTGGTCGATTTCTACTTGTTCACTTTCAACCCCATCTAAAATTTCAAAAGCGTCTTTATAGAAACTTTGTACTTCAGAATAAGGAATCTCATGAGCTTCTAGTTTTGGATCAACTGAGTCATTCCGTCGAGCAATTTCTTCTATTTCCGATTGGAAACCACGCACACGAGCGAGCTCGTTATGGTTTAAGGTATACGTTTGTGAAGTATGATCAAGTTCAATTAGTAATTGACGATTATTGCTTGTTGCATGGTCAACGTAATCAGCGAGTGCTTTGCGATTTTTCACCACATAACGTTTTGCTGCAATCTCACGTTCCATAACGTCGTATAGTTGATCAATTTGGTTTGCTGTCTCATCATTGTCAGCTTCAACAGTGGAAATTTCGACTTTTTCTAAATCTTCTACAGAATTTTCAACACGACGTTTTACGTGTGCGATGTCTTCTTCAAAGTTTTCTTTCGGGATGACGTATTCTTCATCCATTAACGTCTGATAACCATCTGCAATTTCTTCTAACTGTCCTGGGAATATATTATGCAGCTTCTCATATTCTTCAGGAACCTTTTTCATAAGTTCTTCTAACTCAAATGTATGTTTTTCCGCTGTTTCTAATACTTCGCGAGCTTCTACCGGGTCACCGGAAGTGTTTAACGTAATAAACTGCGTAAACTCACTTTCTACACTTTTAACTTGTTTCTGAATTTCAGCAAAGGCAGGACCAAATTTCTCGCCCTCTCGTCTTAGCGATTTTTTCATACCTTCGTAAATATCTAACGCTTGTTGGACTTTTAATGAATTCCGTTCTTCACTTTCACGTAATTCATTTAATTCATCACGAACTTTGCCAATCTCTTTTTCCATGTTATCCATTGTTTTTTGCGCTTTATCAACAGCCGCTTTGGCTTTCACAAAGCGAAAGGCTTCGTTCAAATTTTCAACTTCAAAAATTTGACTTTCTAATTCAGCAAAATTATCAGTAGAAAGTTTTTCCCACTTTTGATTCCACTCTTTAAAGGAGTTCTGGCTCTGACCGACGAGATGCATTTTTTTGATATCGTCTATTTCGTCCTTAATAGGCAAATCAAATAGTGCTTTTTTCCGATCTTCCAACGCCTTTAACTTTTCCTGATTTTTTTTGCGTATAAAAAAGCCTATACCATAAATAATTGCCGCAATCACTATAATTGCTATAACAATTCCCAAAATTAGGTTACTTCCCATTTAGCTGCCTCCATTTTTGATCCTTTTCATCAACCTGTAATAAAAGACAGATGATTTTATTTACTTGATCACTGAATCCCATAGAGATACGTTCTTTTCCAAAGAAAAGACATCTAGGTTTGATTATAGCATAAAGACAAAGATCAATCACTATGAATTCTTAAAAAAATGATACTTTATTGTGCCGACTTTTTCAATTATTTACTCCGCTTTTTTCAATATTCATGCGCTTTGGCTCTTGATTTATAATTGATTTAAAGGTACGCTATTAAAAAAGTTTTTGAATTAGACAGGCGGAGATAATGTATGAAAACAGCAAAATTCGGCGGTAGTTCACTGGCAAACTCCACACAATTAAAAAAAGTCGCAGAAATTATTAAAGCAGATGAAACACGACGCTTTATTGTCGTTTCTGCTCCCGGGAAAAGATTTGCAACCGATAAAAAAGTGACCGACTTACTAGTTGAGTTCTATCAAAAACGGTTAAAAAATGAAGCAACGGATCAGCTTATTGTTGATATTTTTAAGCGTTATGAGGAAATTGGCAAGGATTTTCAGGTTGAAGAAAACATCTTAGACCAAATTTATCAATCATTAAATCATTTAAAAGAATTAGCAGTAGAAAACAACCCACATTTTTTGGATGAAATTTTATCAAACGGAGAAAATAATAACGCCAAACTTGTCGCTGGCGTTCTTCAAACTGAAGGCGTTAATGCTCGTTATATTGATCCGCAAGAATTAGGTATTATTGTCACCGACGAACCTTTAAATGCACGAATTTTGATGAGTTCTTACAAAATAATCAGTCGCTGGCGTAACGCCAACGAAGTTCTGGTTATCCCTGGTTTCTTTGGCTATACTGAAAAAGGTGATATTTGCACCTTTTCACGTGGCGGATCAGACATCACGGGTGCGATCGTCGCTTCAGCAATGAATGTGGATTTGTATGAAAACTTTACTGATGTTAACGGTATTTTTGCAGCTCATCCAGGTTATATTCACCATCCTGAGCCCATCCGTGAAATTACCTATCGAGAAATGCGGGAGTTGTCTTATGGAGGTTTTTCTGTTTTCCACGATGAAGCTCTAATGCCTTCTTATCGCGCCAAAATTCCAGTTGTCATAAAAAATACTAATAATCCTGATCATCCTGGCACTTTAATTACTAATGAACGAGAAAATAAAGAACAGCCTGTAGTCGGAATTGCGAGCGATGGCGGTTTTAGTATGATCTACCTCAATAAATACTTGATGAACCGTGAAGTTGGATTCACATTAAAAGTCTTAGAGATCTTTAAAGAATTTAATTTGAATTATGAACATATGCCTTCAGGAATCGATGATATTTCGATTATTTTACGTGCTAATCAGTTAAATCCGCAATTAGAAGAAGACTTATTACGAAAAATTGCTTATGTCATTGACCCAGATGAGCTTCAGATTATTCACAACCTTTCTATGGTTATGATTGTCGGTGAAGGGATGAAGCAAAGAGTTGGTAGTATGGCAGAAAGTACGGCTGCTCTAGCTAGAAAAAAGATCAATATTGAAATGATCAGTCAAGGAGCTTCTGAGGTTAGCATTACGTTTGGCGTTCATCAAGACCGTGAGCAAGATGCCATTCGAACGTTATACTATACTTTCTTTGAATAATGCTCATAGCAAAAAGAACTCTTGCAAGTTAAGTAAGAGTTCTTTTTTACCGTTATAACAAAGAGCATAAAAAGCCGGCTGGAAATCGCTGCCGGCTTTTTATTTATTCTTCTATAGTAACCCATTTATAATCATACTTAGCACCTGCACTATGAGAAACAATACCATTGACCTTATCAGAAATCATGTGCCCTTGCGCTTTTTGATAAACTGGGATTACACCCATTTCTTCGTTAATAACCCCTTCGGCCTCAATTAGATCTTGGAAACGTTCTTCAGGCTCATTAGCATGTGTGGTTGATGCTGCTTCAATCAATTCATCATATTCATCATTACTCCAACTCCCATGGTTATATGAGTTTTCTGTTTGGAATAAATCAGTAAAACTACTAGGATCCGCATAATCAGCGCCCCAACCACCAACGAGGGCTTCAAAGTCACCTGCAGTACCACGATCAAGCCGAACACTAAATGGCACTGTTGTTGAACTAACATTCAAACCATCTAGATCTTCCCAAGCACCTTGGATGTACTCTGCTACTTGTTTTGCGCCATCTTGATCATCTGACAGCAAATCAAATTCTAATGAATCAACACCCAACTCATCTTTCGCTTTTTCCCAATGCTCTTGGGCTTTATCTGGATCATACTCCAGTGTGGAATCCGAAACTTCAGTAAAGTCTTCGTCGGTATCTAGGTCTTTCCCAGTTTCTTCTGGTACCAAATTAGTCGAAGGCTGCGACCCATCTCCTAGTACTTGTTCCACTAATGCCTCACGGTCTAGCGCATAAGATAAGGCTAAACGAAGATCTTTATTATTAAATGGTGAATCTTCTTCCTCTTGATTTAATTCAATATAAGATGTGCGCGCTTCTTTTATCGATTGATATTCTGGATTGTTCGCATTTTGTTGGGCTAATTCGCCTGTGAGAAGTACATCATCAGTTTGCCCATCGTTAAATAAGTTCAGTCCAGTTGAAGATTCTTTTACTACCGAAACGTTAATTTCATCTAGATTCACATTATCTTTGTCCCAATACTCGTCATTTGCCGTATAACTCCACTCAGTATCTGAACCGGCCCCGTCAAATTCAGTTAAAGCAAAAGGACCGTTATAAACCGAATCATCGCCAGTTGACGCATAATCATCACCATTTTCTTCAACTATATCTTGCGGTTGAGGGAAAAATGACGGAAAAGCTAATAAATAATCAAAAAATGGCGTCGGTGTATCTAACGTAATTTCTAATTCATGATCATCTATTGCTTCAATTCCTAATTCAGATGGCTCTTTATCTCCTTCGATAACCTCATCACCGTTTTCAACATAACCATAGAGATAAGCATATTCTGCTCCTGTTGCTGGGTCCGCTGTTCGTTGCCAGCCGTAGACATAGTCATCTGCAGTAACAGGATCTCCATTGGACCAATTGGCATCTTCTCTAAGTTTTATATTATAAGTCAAGCCATCTTCTGAAACTTCGGCCATTTCAGCAGCCCCAGCTGGTTGTGGATCATCATTTTCATCTAAACGATAAATACCTTCATAGACATTATTAAGTGCTGTAAAACTAATCGTATCCGTGGCTAATGATAAATCGGCAGAAGGCATTTCTTGTTCAACGGACAAGTTAAACACTTGTTCACCGTTTGCTCCGTTGCTTCCTCCGTCTTCGCCGCTATCTGCTGTATCCCCTGTGGTACAAGCGGCTAGTAACGTAGTACTAACAGCCATAAGCCCTAATAATTTCCCCTTTTTCATTAAACCATCCCTTCTCGTACAAGCATTGCTTGTCTGATATGAGTAATATTGTACAAAATTTCTAATCGTTTTGCAATCAATTTTTCAGAAAATATTTTATTTTCTAATTTGAATGAAAATTCTGTTATCACAAAACTGCAATTACTAGTAAAGAAAGCGAATTCTTTTAAAAAAATAAAAAAATCAGTTATAATCAAGCTTAAGAAAGGGAGGATGACAAATGGTTTGGGATATGAATGATTACCCGACATCGATGAAAAATTTAGATGAACTAGTACGTAAAAAAGCCATCGATATGGGCAATGCTTTACTGCAAGATGGTTATCCAGAAGGTCGTGCTATTCCAATTGCTACAGAACAAGCACAGAAGTGGTATGATGAAGCAAGTCCAGAAGAAAAAGAATCCTTTCGTAACGAAAAGCCGCCGCAAAAAAGTGACCGGCACGGTGAGTCAAAACGAGGCGGAAAATTATTAGACGCAGATGTTAAGGTCAATTATCAAGATAAACAATGGCAGGTTATTTCAAAAGGCGCTAAAAAACCGAGTGAAACCTATGACAATAAAGATGAAGCAATTGACCGTGCAAAATATATCGCAAAAAATAAAGAAACTAAATTAGAAATTTATAAACAAGATGGTCAATTACAAGAAACGTACGATTATTCTGATAACGAATCATAATATTCTAGAAAAAGCTTCTCCTGGTATTGAATCAGGAGAAGCTTTTTCATTTGCTAAACAGGATCGTACTGTTTTGATTCTTACGTGCTAATCCCTCTTTTTTGCCCCACTGTCTTTCGTTTGACGCAACAGCTCTTCTTTTATTTTAGCTTCTGGGGCAAAGTCTCTCTCCCAATTGGCTGGTTTTAACACTTTATTGGTTTTTTCATCATAGTGTGGTTTGCCATCTGGAAATAACTTACCCATATTCGCTCGATGAACGATATCCATTATAGGCTTGGGATCAACACCTAACAACACAAAAGAGCCGTAAGTAAAATATAAAATATCCGCCAAAGCGTCTGCTTGTGCTACCAGTGGGTCAGTTTCTGCGGATGGTTTGTTTAAAACTTTTTGTTTTGCTTGTTCTATTGCATTATGCAGCCCTTCCACTAACTCAGAAAACTCTTCTGAGTCACCTGCACTTGTTGCATATAGCAATTCAACGAGTTCTTCTGCTTTAAAATCTGTTCGATGAAGTGCTTTTGTTTTGGTAAAGGCGGTAGGTTTATCCGGTTTTTGAGGGTTAAACGTAGCATGAAATTCTTTCGCCATTTCAAAAGGGTCCAACGATATCTTCCTTCCTATTCATTAATTAATTGAAAATGCCGTAATGCATCGGCAATTCCATCTTGGTTATTTGTTTTAGTCACATAATCAGCCGCTTGTTTGGTACTTGTTGAGGCATTGCCCATAGCAATTCCCACACCGGCTCCTTGGATAATTTCAATATCATTTAAATGATCGCCAAAGACCATTACTTCATTTAATTTAATATCTAAATGAGCAGTTAAAAATTTGAGACCGACTAGTTTTGAGCTGCCCTTAGGTACGATATCCACAGAGTATGGATTAGAACGTTTAAAGTCACAGTTTGGCAGAGCTGCCTCTAGTTTTCCTGTCTCATATTCAGCACTGAGTAACACACACTGATAAATGGGCTCTTGCAAAATAGCAAGATTGGCGTAGCGCTGTTTTCGGCGGTTAGGACTGTGTTTTTGTAATAATAATTTCAATTTGCGGATGGGAAACCAACCCGGAATAAAACGAGCAAAAGGCAACATCCAAGTAGATTGGCTCAAACGCATGGTCCAGCTGCCAGCAGAATGTTCTTTGCCACACAAGATCATTTGACGCGAATGTTCATCTGCATACGTTACAATTTCAGTTAAAACCTTTTGCTCAAAGGGTTGAGCATAAATCATCTGCTCTTTAGTATAAACCAATTGCCCATTACATGTGATAAATAAGTCAAAATGTAAATCTTTTAAAATATGAGCGACACTGGAGGGAGTTCGAGCAGTCGAAACTCCGCATAAATACCCCTTCCTATGTGCGTCTTCAATGGCTTTTATAGTACTTTTCGCAATCCGTCCTCTGCTGGTCAAAAGTGTACCATCAATGTCAAAAAAAATTGCCTTTATCATTTCACTCACCAACTTCTTAAAACAAATCCAACTGGCTAGGGTTCAAATTCTCAAAATCAAGTTGTAATAGATCTTTAAATTGCAACGCATTTTCCGCTGCATCGCCGCCTGCATTATTATTGAAAATAACAGCAACTTTTTTTCCTTGCTTTTGGGCATTAGTAACTGCTTCTTTAAGCTCGGTTAATTCATCATTATCATAGTGGTGGGTCAATTCCAAGTTAGGATAATCTTGTTGCCGTAAAGCTTCATAAACGACAGTAATCACTGTATTTGCTAAGTTTAGCGAACGTACATGTGTATCGTTCATTGGCAGGCGTAAACATTTTTCCTCATTTTCACGCATAAATTCTTCGGGTAATCCAGTCGTTTCTTTCCCGAAAAGAAAATAGTGGTCCTGTCCATCGTCAAAGTTTTCCTCGCTATAAATTTTGTGCGCAAACTTTGTAATTAAATGTAGTGGTTGATCTCCCACTACAGCTAAAAAATCTTCTAGATTTTTGTGATAGGTAATATCTACATTATCCCAATAATCTAGGCCAGCCCGTTTTAAATGCTTATCATCTGTTGAAAAACCAAGTGGTTCAATCAAATGTAATGGCGAATTAGTAGCTGCACAACTTCTAGAAATATTTCCCGTATTATTCGGGATTAATGGTTCAAATAAAGCAACATGGTTCAATGAAAGTTCCTCTTTTCTTAATTTACGTTAAAATGATAATACTATTATAATAACGCACTTTTTCAATTTTGACAGCCGCAAATGTTTATTTTTAAATAAGCAAAAAAAAACGCAGCAACTCGGTGTCAAGCACTGCGAGTCGTTACGTTAGTGAAGTTCTTTTCACTAACTTTTATCAGAACAGGATGCTGATAAAAACCAATGAAAAGCAACTTGGATCTAATATAACAAACTCATGTTACAAATGCAAGAAATTAAAACAAAAATATTCAAATTTTTTTCACTTATTCTTCCCAATTAACACATCTAAATCAATTGTTATTTTTTCTAATGGACTTTGTTTTAATTTTTCTTTTTGTCCTGTAGAAACATTCCATTCTAAAGGGGACATTTCTAACAATGACGCTCGTTTTTCTTCTGGAATTACAAAACTATAGGTAAGTCTTTTATAGGTAACTGCAGAAAAAGACTGTTCGAACTTATTTACAACTTGTTCGTTTGAATACGTTTGTTTGTTCACATCATTGGGATAGAAAGCTTCTCTTAATTCTTGCAAATATCCACTTTGTGGAACGACTTTAATGACTTGTCCATCTTTTTGCAGCACGCGACGAAATTCTGCATAATTTGAAGGAGAGAATATATTTAAAATAGTTGAAAAAGATTGATCGGAAAAAGGCAGATTGGTTAAATCTGCTACGCACCAAAAAATATTATGCGTATCCTCAGTCGCTAAATAAATAGCTTCTTTAGCAATATCAAAACCGACACTTGGTTGAAGTTCGACCGCTTCAGCAATTTCTTGTAAGAAGCTCCCCTCGCCACAACCGACATCTAAAATTTGCTCATTTTCACAATAGGCGGATAGAAATTCTAAAAGTGGTTGGTACATACCGCTTTTAATCATAACTCGGCGATGTTCAAACATCTTTTTTTGATATTCGGATTTAACTTGATGTTTTAAAAAATATAAAGTTCCCTTTTTTGAAAGGTCAAATTGATGACCATTACTGCAGCATAAGCTCGTTTGGCTAGCTTGTGTTTTTGCTTGGCAAATTGGGCATTGAAATAAGTAATTATAAGTATGGATAAATTCTTGACTTCGTTGTATTTTTTTCTTCATTATCTTCTCCTCATTCTTCAATACTTTAGCACAATTTCATGCTAAAATGCTAGGTGGGCCCTTGATAAAGTAAAGGAGAATTTTTATGTTATTAAAAGAATTTTGTGCAGAAAATTATACTAATCTTCCAGCAGCGATTGCAAATGGCGCTAAACGAATCGAACTTTGCGATAATCTCAGCGTTGGAGGAACCACGCCAAGTACGGGTGTAATAGAAGAAAGCCTAGCTTATGCTAGTGAAAAGGGTGTCCCTCTCATGACTATGATCCGCCCTCGAGCTGGTGATTATATCTATAATGACATTGAGCTGCGTATTATGGAAACCGACCTGATTGAAGCTAAAAAATTAGGCGTTGATGGCGTAGTCTTAGGTTGTTTGACACCTAACAACTGGTTAGATGAAGAAGCCTTGGAACGTTTGATTGAAGCTGCAGCAGGTTTGCAAATCACTTTTCATATGGCCTTTGACCAAATTCTAGCAGAACGTCAATATGAAGCCATTGATTGGTTAAGTGAACGTGAAATAACACGTATTTTAACCCACGGCGGTCCTAGCCATACTTTGATCACTGAAAATACTCAGCACCTCATTGATTTGATCAACCATGCTGATAACCGGCTTACCGTCTTGCCAGGCGGTGGTATTACAGCAGAAAATGCTGAAGAAGTTGCTAATACGTTAGGTGTAAACGAAGTTCATGGGACAAAAATTATTCCAGTGGAAAGCTGAGGCATAAACTAACCTTTGGGCTGTTTCCCTTTTCTCTTCCTTTTAGCCTGTTACCTAAAAAAACGTAAGTCATTCATTAACGATTTGCTCAACAAAACAACAGCAAGGAATGAAAATAACATTCATTTATCGATAGTACTTTAAATTAAAAATAGATCTACCACTTCGCTATTCTTCAAATGATATAGTAGAAAAGAGCAAAAAAGCGCACGCTTTTTTGCTCTTTTCTTATCTATTTTAACCAATAAAATAATTCATAAATAGACTGGCAATATTAAAATAGATTAAAACGCTAGTTAAATCACTCAAAGTTGTGATAAAAGGACCACTGGCAACTGCCGGATCAAAACCTAGCTTATCCATAAGCATTGGAATCAAGCTTCCTGCTAAGTTAGCTACTGTAATAGCACACATCATCGCCATACCTATGACAAAACCCAGTATAGGATTGCCCTGCCATACCCAAACAATGGCTAAAATGGTCAAACCAGTAACAAAACCTGTGACCAATCCAGTCAAAATCTCACTCAATATCGTCTGCAAATAGCTTTTTGCTTTATTATCATTAAAAGCCAACCTGCGAACAGCCACGGCCAAAGATTGTGTACCTGCGTTACCGGCCGTTCCTGTGATAAGCGTTATAAAAGCTGCTAAAATACTAGCTTCACTAACCAGCTCTTCATAACGATTAATTAAACTCGCCGTTGCCATACCTAAAAAAAGTAATGTAATCAACCAAGGCAAGCGTTTGGATGCTGCCTTTACTGGGTTTTCGTGCACTTCTTCTACATTAACCCCAGCTAAACCAGAGTAGTCGCTCGCTGCTTCGTCATCGATAACGTCAATAATATCATCGACAGTAACAATCCCTAATAAGTGATCTTCATAATCAGTAACTGGTAAAGCCAAAAAATCATAATCACGGAAGGTTTGAGCGACATCTTCTTGGTCATCGCCTACATGAACAGAAATAATCCGGTCATTTAAAATATCAGCAATCATTTCGTCATCATCACTGACAAGTAAATCTCTCAGTGAAATAACTCCAACTAAATAATTATCTTGGTCAACCACATAGGTATAGTAAATGGTTTCTGCTTCTTTTGCGACTCTTTTTAGTACATACATAGCCGAACGTACGGTTTGATTAGCGACGATTGAAACAAATTCAGTGGTCATAATCGCGCCGGCAGTCTCATCTTCATAATGCAACAATTCTTTGATTTCTGCAGCATCCTCTGCGTCCATCAAACTCAAATATTTTCCCATTTGTTTTTTATTCAAGGTATTCAATAAGTCCACAGCGTTATCAGTATACATTTGTGCTAACATGTCACTTGCATAACCAGCGCGCATTTCACCTAGATAATCTTTTATATTTTCATTATCTTCTTCAAGCACATCAAACATCTCTGCTAACTCGCGGGGTGACAGATAGGCGTAGACAAGTTGTCGTTCGTTCTCATCCAATGTTTGGTAGAACTGACTTTGTTCATAGATATGCATCTCTAGGAAGTTTTCCCGAAAATCCGGTAAATTATTCTCTTTTAAATCCTTTTTTAATTGAGCAAAACGTACTTCCAATTCTTGTGTTTCATCCAATCTTGTCACCTCGTTTCAATAATTTTCGCTAATTTCTCCATATCTTGAGGGAGTTGTTGTCTAAAGTAAAGTTTCTCTTGGGTAAATGGGTGAATAAATTCTAACTCTCCACAATGTAGTGCCTGCCTTTTAAGCGAAAAAGACATTTCCCCTTCGTATAAATCATCTCCAACTAAAGGAAAACCTGCCGCGGAAAAATGAACACGAATCTGGTGCGTTCTTCCTGTATGAAGTTGAATATCAACTAAAGCGAGCTCCTCATTCCTTGTTTTGACCCAGTATTCAGTTTCTGCTGACTTACCATTAGCGCCCGTTTGTCGCTTAATAATTGACGTTGGATCCCGCAAAATCGGAAAGTTTATCAAATCATGCTGTTTAAACAACGCTAAATTACCAGAAATAATCGCCTGGTATTTTTTTATAAGTTGTTTTTTTTGTAACTCTTTATCCAATAAAGCATGGGCAAAACCGTGCCTGGCAAATAACATCAAACCTGATGTATCTCGATCCAAGCGCGTTACAACATGAACTACTTGGTCTTTATATCCTTGTTTTTGATAATAGGATTTGACACGATTGGCCATCGTACCATTAGGATGATACTGAGCAGGAATGGAAGGAATCCCAGCAGGTTTATTTACCACTAGTAGATGCTCATCTTCGTAGACGATGTCAAGTGAGGCGCTGTCAGGAAGCAATGTTTCATGGCTACCTTCATCAGGGATGATAATTCTCACGCTATCTTCTGCCTTTAAAGAATATAAAACATTTTCAACTTTGTCATTAACAAAAATTTTACCGCCCTGAAATTTAATCTTTGCAAGTAATCCTTTTGAAATTCCCTGTTCTTTTAAAAAAAATTTGACCTGCTGTGGTTCGTGCTTTTGATATACATAACAAAATTCCATAATGCTTATACTTCTCCAATAAATGAATCTTTCACACGACGCCAGAAATGCATGTGGCGATACGATGCAAAATGCACACGTTCGTCGGCAATTTTAAACGAAATCGATTCGATCTCATCATGCTCAACAGTAAAGCGATCAATCGTAACCATGTAATCGCTGCTTTCTTCTAAACTAATTTCTAGCCATTCACTATCTGAGATAATAATAGGTGAACCTAATGTCCGAAACACCCGGTTGTTCAAAGAAGCAATTTCTGCTAATTGAAAAGCATTAATCCTTGGATGTAGTACAGCACCGCCTACGCTTTTGTTATAAGCAGTTGAACCAGTCGGTGTAGAAACCGATAGCCCATCTCCTCTGAAACGTTCAAATATCTCATCTTTAATATAAACATCTGCTACCATGGTACGAGTAGCACGTTTAATCGTCGCTTCATTTAATGCTAAAAATCGTTGTGGCTTCTTTTGATCATAGTATTTTACCTGCACATCTAATAGCGGATAGCTGATTGGCGGATTTTCATCATTTGATAAGTTAGACACCAACTCTTCTAGTTCAAAATCACGCCAATCCGTATAAAAACCTAAGTGCCCTGTATGTACACCTAAAAATCGAATACGGTCTAGCTTGTGGTCAAACTCGTGAAATGCCGAAAGAAAGGTGCCGTCTCCTCCGATAGAGATGACAATATCCGGATCATTTTGGTCAATGGTGTAATTTGCTTCTTTTAAAAGTGCGGTCAACTTGTTGTTAGCAGCAGATGAAGCCTCTTGTTTATTTTGGATAATCGCTACTTTTCCTTCAGTCATCGTGTATCTCCTTTCTATCTTTTTCATTGGAATGATCTGCTGCGTGTCTTTCCCTCTTACCGTGAGAAAAAAGGTGTTGAGCTTCTTGAATTTCTTCACGAATACTCGACATTTCTTCATCTAAGCGATACGCCGCTTCTGCCGCACGGATTAAACGATTGCTAATTTCTTCTGGAAAATCGCCTTGATATTTATAATTTAATGAATGTTCAATGGTTGCCCAAAAATTCATTGCCAGTGTACGGATTTGGATTTCAACCAAAAGATCACGTGGTCCTTCGACTAATTGGACGGGATACTCAATTACTAAATGATAAGAACGATAACCACTTTGTTTGCTATTTGTTACATAGTCTCTTTCTACAATTACTTTCATATCTTTACGGCTACGCAAAATTTGAACCACTTCATAAATATCCTCAACAAATTGACACATGATTCTTAAGCCAGCAATATCTGACATTTCACTTTCTAATCGATCAAAAGGAATATTACGCAATTTTGATTTTGCTAAAATACTATCGACTGGTTTGACACGTCCGGTTACAAATTCAATCGGCACATGTTCATTTTTTTCGCGAAACTCTTTGCGAATTCCCCGTAATTTAACTTTAAGCTCAGTAACGGCTTGCTCGTAAGGAGCTAATATATTTTCCCAATTTTTTTCCATTTGCGATCCCTCATTTCCAAGCAAACATCCATCTATCATTCTATCATAATTGATAAAAAAGCTTTACTATCTTTTTTCGACTCTACGTTTTATTTTAGCTTAAATCATTGACGAATAACAAATTTTTTTGTACAAAGAAGAAAAGGAGCGAAATTTTATGAGCCAACAAACAGAAATCGAATTCAAGATTTTATTAACAAATGATGATTATAACCGGATTGTCCACTATTATCAATTACAATCTGAAAATTTCCATACGCAAAAAAATTGTTATTTTGATACACCAGACCAAAAATTAGCAGCCAACCATTGCGGTTTGCGAATCAGACAATTAGCTAGCTACGGAGAGCTTACTTTAAAAACGCCTGAAGAAGTTGGGCTGCTTGAAACAACAGATCAATTAAGTGCAGAACAAACGCAAAAGTTCATTGACCAACAAAAAATCCTACCAACTGGTAATGTGGCGAACAAATTACGTGATTATAATATCGCAGCTGAAGATTTAACTTTATTTGCTGAGTTAACCACAAAACGAGCAGAGTTTCCAATAAATGAAGGTTTACTTGCACTTGATGAAAGCTGGTACAGTGACCAACACGATTACGAGTTAGAGTTGGAAGTCGAAAACTCAAAAAAGGGCAAGCAAGATTTCCAAAACCTTTTAGCTAAGTTTAACCTTTCTTATAAACCAGCAGAAAATAAAATTGTGCGAGCTGCTCAAGCTCAAAAGTAATTTTTAACAAATAAAATCTTACGGTGGTACCTCTTTTTGATGAAGTACCGCCGTTTTTTGACGGGAATCATTTTATAAAGAAGTTTACGGACACATAAAAGCGAGCCAACAACTAAAAAAGTTGCTGGCTCACTTGACTTTATTTATTTACTTTTCTAATTCGTCGACCAACAATTCTAGTTCATTGAGTCGTTCTTCAAAAACGTGCATTGCATCTTCCAAATAATCGGCTTTTGTCATATCGACACCCGCTTTTTTCATGACTTCAATTGGGTAATCGCTGTCGCCAGCTTTCAAGTAAGACAAGTAATGATCCAAGGCGGTTGGCCCTTCTGTTAATATTTTTTGTGATAACGCAGAAGCAGCAGAAAAACCAGTGGCATATTGGAATACATAATAATTATAATAGAAATGTGGAATCCGTGACCATTCCAGATGAATTTCTGGATCATCTTCCATTTCATCGCCATAGTAACGTTTGTTCAATTCGCCGTAATGGTCATTCAAAAATTCACTCGTTAATGGCGTTCCATTAGCATCTTCTGTGTGCATAAAATGTTCAAATTCCGCAAACTGGGTTTGTCTGAAAACAGTTCCCTTGAAGCCATCTAGATAATGATTTAATACATACGAACGAACGCGAGGGTCCTCTTCTGTTTTTAAAAGATGTTCTGTCAAAATATTTTCATTGGTAGTTGAAGCAATTTCCGCTAAGAAAATAGAATAATCACCGTACACATAAGGTTGATTGCTTTGGGTAAAGTAACTATGAACACTATGTCCCATCTCATGCACCAAGGTAAACACGTGATCTAGCGTATCATGCCAATTCAATAAAATATAAGGGTTAGTATCATACGTCCCGGATGAATAAGCGCCGCTACGTTTTCCTTGGTTTTCCACAACATCAATCCAGCGTTCATCAAAAGCTTTTTTTACCACAGATAAATATTCTTCGCCCATTGGAGTCAACGCCTCAAATGCTTTGTCAATTGCTTGTTCATAGGTAAAACGAATTGGCGCTTCTCCTAAAAGCGGCGTGTAAACATCATACATATGCAATTGATCCACTTGCAACAGTCGTTTTCTAAGCCCCATGTAACGATAAAGTAATTTCAAATTCTTATTAACAACATCTACTAAAGTATCATAAACACTTTCTGGTATATGATTATTTGATAATGCAGCTGCTCTAGCTGAATCATAATGGCGAACTTTGGCTTGATAATTATGAGTTTTGATGTGCGAGTTTAGTGTGGAAGCAAGTGTATTACCAAACTGTTTATACACACTATACAAACCTTTAAATGCATTTTTGCGAACTAAACGATCCGTACTTTCCATTAATTGTCCGTAAACACCGTGAGAAAGTTGCACTTTTTCACCGTTTTCATCTTCAATGACAGGAAAAGCTAAATCAGCATTATTCAGTATAGAAAATGTGTTGCTAGAAGCACCAAAAATTTCTCCCGCGCCTGCTAATAATGCCTCTTGTTCTTTAGGCAAAACATGTTTTCGATTAGCCACAATTTGTTCGACAAAGTGTCGATAAATCTCAAGTCTTGGTTCATCTTTGAAGTATTGCCAAATCGTTTCGTCACTTAAAGATAGCAATTCAGGTTCAAAAAACGATAATTCTTCGTCAGCTTGGGTAACTAGCGCGCCTGCTCTAGAGTTAAGCGCTTGATAAGTAGTATTTGATGTATCTTGATCATTTTTTAAATGACTATAAACATAAAGTGTTTCTAATTGGCGCGAAACATCTAATAAATACTCAATCGCAGCCAAAAATGCTGACGCTCCCTCACCTAGGGTTCCTCTATAAGAATCTGCTTGTTTTATTTTTTCTTGTAGTGTGGTAAATGCCTCTTCAAACGCTTGGTCGCTTGCAAAGATTTTTGTTAAATCCCAAGTCAATTTTTCAGGTACTTCATTACGCTCAGGTAATTTTTTGGGTTCTGACATTCGATCTTCTCCTTTACTATGCAGGAAAAATTTTTCTCCTGCGCTTTATAATACAAGTTTACCATAACTTTTTTAAGCTGCAAAAATCTTCTTTTAATTTCTGACAAGTTCCTGACATTCCACATAAATCGCCTGTAAAATTTCTTTTTGTGACACCAACGGGTAGAGCCAGGGATGGGCTAAAAGCTTGATTTTTTGCAGCCACTGGGAAAACGAATTTGTTTTCAAATAGCAAAAGCGTAAGAATAATAATTCATCTTCAAAGAAAAACTGATATAAACTAGGTTTATAGCACCAATCAGGTAAATCTTGAAAAGTGGTCCCCATCAAATATAATTTTTCTTGTAAGCGAATCGCTTTAAGCTGCTTTTGTGCTAACTTTTTATAAATAAAAAAACGGTACTGTTTTGTATCCCACATTACAGGAAGCGGTTTATCTGCTATCACGGTAAAAAGTTTAGTAAGCGGTAGGTCACCAGGCTGCCATTTTTTTATACGATAAAAAAAGCCCCAACGATAATGCCAACGAATATGATATAACAACCAAATTTCTTTTTCATCGGCCTTACTCAGCCAAAGGTAAAAACCGTACTTCTGATGGTAATAGGTTCCCGCCTTTTGTAAATTAGTAAATTTATTTTTAGGGCTAAGCTTTTTACCAAACAACCACCAAGGGAAATAGCCGTGAGCCAGATAATTTTGAGTCCGTTCTACATAACGTTCTATGGGTAACATTGAACATTGTACTTCAATTGCCATATTTTTATAAAGAATGTCTGGGCGTTGTTGCAACTTGGGTAAGTAAGCTTCTAATTGACCCCCTTGCAACCAACTAGCTATAAAATCTTTACAAGATAAATGTTCATAGGTTTCTCCCTCGCTGAAACTAGCACACGCGGCTTGAGAAAAATGGGCAAAATGAGAAATATTTACCTTCCCATGCTTATAAAACACAGGTTCGTGACAACTAGGACAAAATAAGGGACCGGCATAATTTTTCTCTTGTTTAAAGGTTCGAGCATCTATTCGCGCTCCGGAACTAGAATTTGCAATTAACATGTGAATCTCCTCCTTTAAAAGAAGATACGCATTTTTTTGCAAATTCTTTTTTTTACAATAAAAAGGCTCTATAATTTCTAGTGTTGGTAGACAAGAATGATTTTCTTGTAGCCCATACTAGTTTTTTTATATTTTCTGAGCAAAATAGAAAACAGACACCTTGAAAACCCGTAGAATAAAGGTACCAAACAAATATCCAAAGGAGTGTTTCAAGATGTCCATCTCTCATTATACTAAAGAAATCCTAGATATCCTAGACTTAAATCTGACTTTTGAAGAAGATTGTTTCCAAAAAGAAGCCATTAACGGCGTCATTTGTTTTGTCTTTTATGGTCAGCTTTCTTATCGTCCACAAGCCTGTTTTCACTGTGGCGAAGAAGATACGGCTTGTTTAATGAAATGGGGATTCAAGGAAGTGACGATTCAGCTTAACGATGTGAGTGAATACAAAACCTTACTTAAAATGAAGAAACAACGTTTTCGTTGTAAAACTTGCGGGAAAACTTCTATCGCCGAAACCAGTGTCGCGGACCGTCATTGTTCGATCGCTCGACGCGTCAAACTCGCCATTGCAGAAAAATTAGCTCAACCCTTGTCGATGTCAATGGTCGCCCGGTTGAAGCATGTTTCGCCGACGACAGTTTTACGTGTGCTGCATAGTTTTCAACCTAAACAGCTAACCCCAATACTTCCTTACCGGAAGTACTTTGTTTTGATGAATTTCAATCGGTCAAACGAGTTTCTGGTGCCATGAGTTTTATTATGATGAATGGGAAAACGCGGCAACTCTTAGAGATTGTCGCTAATCGACAACTGCCTCATTTAGAAGCCTTTTTCGCTCGTTATCCTAGAGAGGAAAGAGCCAAGGTGCACTATGTCGTTTCGGATTTTTACAGTCCGTATGCTTCCTTAGTTAAAGCCCTTTTTCCTAATGCGCAGTTAGTCATTGATCGTTTCCATATGAGCCAACATATTGGGCGAGCTTTCCAACAACAACGGAAACAAGTGATGAACACCTTTAACCGTCGGCAAAAAGAATATAAGCACCTCAAAAAATATTGGAAACTTCTACAGAAAAAAGCTTGGGCACTGGATTACAAAAAACGATATTGGCGGCCTAGTTTTCGGGATCATTTAACCGAGCAAGAGATTGTCGACCGCTTATTAAGTTATCATTCCACGCTTAGACAAGGCTATAAAATCTATCAATCGTTCCTTTCTGCATTTCATAAGCAAGATATCGAACGTTTGGATCAATTATTAAAAACCGATTTGTCTCAGCTTCCTGACCCGTTTCAGCCCGTAGTCAAGACCTTTCGCAAGTATCGACAAGAGATCCGGCTGGCTTTAACGGTGCCTTACTCTAATGGTCCTTTAGAAGGTTTAAATAATCATATTAAAGTCCTAAAACGAGTCGCTTATGGTTTCCATAGCTTTGAGAACTTTCGGCAACGGATCTTTTTATACCGAGGAAAGTATTTCCAACCCGGACCCTTACCTATACAAACTAAAAAAAGCAGCTAGACCATAGCGCCTAACTGCTTCCTTTATTTATCGAGTTTTCTTTACCAACACCAGTTGACAAAGAGCCAATAAAAAAAGGCGAAAAATAATTTTATTTTCCGCCCACAATTAAATTCAATCTATAAAAAATATTTTCGCGTTTTTGCTAAAGCATCATGATCCATGATTAACTCACCATGTTCGATCAGATAATCTGGCGTTATAGACACCTTTTTAGCAAATTCAGTTAAATAAGCTAACTGATTTTCTGTTTGAAGTGTTTCAACTGCTTCTTCTGCAAAATCTACTTTCAAGTAATAAACCTGGTTCAGCAAGTAAAGCCGACTTTTTGCCTGATCTAGATAAATCTCAGAAGCTAACTGAATCATATCTTCAAACGTTCCAATTTCAAAGACAAAGGAATGTTTAGAAGTTTCTGGTTCTGTTTCTTCTTGTTGGCTTTTTTCAGGAAATTGATTTTTGAACCAATCCATAATTTCATCTTGTGAATAGCCTTCATAAGCGTCTGGATCTTCATGTTTCAACCATTCTGTTATTTCTTCTGGTGAATAATAATCGCCATACGCTTCATAAGGATCGACATTATCGATAGAAACATTTTTGCTAATGAAAAGTTCCAGGCCATCGCCCTTAGGTAATACTTGGAAAGTCACAGCGTCGCTTCCTTTGAATTCTTCTTCAACGTCAACTTCTTCTAAAATACTATAAAAGAATTTTTCGATTTCCTTACGATTTCCAAGTAGGTCTAAAAAAGTGATTCCTCTGGCAGCTAAATCTTCATTTTTGATTAATACGCGAATCGTATTTTCATTGATGTGTTCCATTTCCATATTAGCTACACCTCACTTACTTTCATACTCTAAGTTCATTGTAACGGAAGTGTTTAAAATGTAAAGAGAAAAAACTTCAAAACTAACCTTTCTTAGTCTCTCCTTTGCCTGTTTCTTTACAAAAAAACGCTGAGGGACATTTCCCTCAACGTTTTTATAAACCTGCCATCATTTGTGCATTGCGTAGTTCCATTTGACGAACATCACGCGGTAAGAAGCGGCGGATTTCGTCTTCATTAAAACCAACTTGTAATCTTTTATCGTCGATCATAATGGGACGTCGCAATAAGCCTGGGTTTTCTTGAACTAGTTTTAATAGTTCATTGAGCGGAAGGTCATCCAGATCCATATTTAACTTTTGAAATACTTTCGATCGTGTAGAAATAATTTCTTCCGTACCATCTTCTGTCATTTGCAAAATATTTGTTAGTTCATCGCTAGTTAATGGTTCAGAAAAAATATTACGTTCTACAAAAGGAATTTCGTGCTCTTGTAGCCAAGCACGAGCTTTTCTACAAGATGTACAACTAGGGGAAGTATATAGTGTTAACAATGTGCATCACTCCTTTATGATAATAAAGCCAAAACCATTGTGTTATGCTACTGTTCTATTATACCGCACTTTATTTATAATTACTAGTGCGTTCACCCATTTTCCGAAAATTTTATTGTTATTAAATTAAAAATTTTCTTACCTTTTTTGTTTTTTCTTGACAGCTTTTAAATACAAAAAAGCAATGAATTGTTTATACTTCACATGAGATTAGTGTTCTTTTTTTGGCATTCAATCGTGAAACTGAGCGTCATATAATTTTTTATAATGGCCCTCTTTTTCCATTAACTCTTCGTGAGTTCCTTCTTCCAAAATACCTGCTTCACTCATAACAATGATGCGCGTTGCATGTTTAATCGTCGCCAAACGGTGGGCAATAATCAATGTCGTCCGTCCAGCAGCTAGTGAATTTAACGATTCTTGAATCACTTCTTCAGTTTCTGTATCAAGCGCTGATGTTGCTTCATCCAATATAAGAATAGGTGGATTTTTTAAAAACATACGAGCAATCGCAACACGTTGTTTTTGCCCGCCTGATAATTTAACCCCACGCTCGCCGATCACCGTGTCCAAACCGTCACTCATGCGTTCGATAACCCCTGTTAAATGAGCAAGACCCACTGCCTGTTCAATTTCTTCTTCGGTGGCGTCTAATTTTCCATATGCGATGTTTTCTCGCATAGTTCCCGGAAATAAAAAGACATCTTGCTGCACTGTTCCAATCTGTTCACGTAATGAAGCTAAAGTCATCTTTTGAATGTCGATCCCATCAATGGTGATTTTCCCACTACTCGGTTCATAAAAGCGCGGTAATAAATTGCATAACGTCGTTTTCCCTGAACCACTTTCACCCACAAAAGCAACAGTTTCTCCTGCTGGTATATCAAGATTTAAATGATCCAATACTTTAGTATGATCAGCATAAGAAAAAGAAATCTCTTGATAAGAAATAGCTCCTTGCAAGTTTGCCACATCAATTGCGTCAGGTTGATCAACAACGGTAGTATTTTTATCTAGTTCTTCGGTTAAACGCTTAAACCCAGCAATCCCCTTAGGATAATCTTCAATCATATTATTTACTTTTTCAATCGGACGAATAAATACATTTGAAAGTAAGATAAAACCAACAAATTCACCGTTGGTTAGCTCCCCTTGCAAGGTGTAATACGCCCCAAAGACTAAGGCAAATAAATTAATTAAGCGGATCATTAAATAATTATAAGCTGAACTTACTGCCATTACCTTGTAAAACATTAATTTGGCTCTCTTATACAAGTTGCTCAAGCCGTTAAACTTTGTATTTTCATACGCTTCATTGGCAAATGATTGCGTCACTCGGATCCCAGTAACCGCTGCTTCAACTCCTGCGTTAAATTCAGCAATGCTTTCATAAATTTGCGTATTAACATTGGTCATCTTTTTGTTAAAGAAAATCAAAGCTACAGTAATAAAAGGAACCAATATAAATGTGGCAATCGCAAGTTTTACATGCATATTTAACATCAATATAAAAGAACCTAGTAAAGTCATAACAGTAATAAAAACATCTTCGGGACCATGATGAGCAACTTCAGAGATATCAAATAGATCGGTTGTTAAACGACTAAGTAGTTTCCCCGTTTTTTGTTCGTCATAGTATTCAAATGATTGACTCTGTAATTTTTCAAATAACTCAATGCGCATATCAGTTTCAATCAGCACCCCGAGCTTATGTCCAAAAAATACCACAATGTATTGAAGCCCAGTGTTAATGACATAAAATAATAGCAAACCAATACAGGCAAGTAAGATAATACGAAAATTATTTTGCGGCATAATTTTATCAATCACTTGATTGACTGCAATCGGAAAGGCTAATTCTAAAATTCCTGCTATAATCGCACAGCTAAAATCTAATATAAATAACGGTTTATACGGCCGATAATAACTAAAAAAACGTCCCAACAAAATAACCCCTCCATTTGTTTCATAGCAATAAGCCTTATTATAGAGAATGCAGTTTGGAAAAGCAAAAGACTTTTTACCAATTTTGTGAAAACGAATATTTTCTTTTGAACAAACATAAAAATTGAAGAATACTATGAAAATCCATTACTCAATAAAACAATATTGAGTAACGAAAACTATTTCTACTATTTAATAAACCGTTAAAAAACTGTTCACCATTTTTTCACCTTAAAAATTATGCTTTCTTTATGTTAAAAACTCCCAAGAAAAGTCATCAAAAGTTGCTTTCTTGGGAGTTGATCAATATTTTTATTCTCCAATACTTAAAATAGAGCGGATATCATCTTCAGTCATTTGTTGTAGTTGAGCTTCATTACCTTGGATGACATTTTTAAAGAGTTCTTTTTTCTCTTGTTGCAGATAATTCATTCGTTCTTCAATTGTACCCTCAGCGATCATTCGCCAAACTTCAACATTTTTTTCTTGACCAATCCGATGAGCACGTCCGGCTGCTTGTTCTTCAACAGCTGGGTTCCACCATAAGTCGTATAAAATGACCGTATCTGCGCCGGTTAGATTCAATCCAGTGCCACCTGCTTTTAAGGAAATCAAAAATACATCGCGCTGGCCACTGTTAAAGGCATCAACCATTTCAATCCGATCTTTAGGAGGCGTACTTCCTCTTAAATAAAAAGTTTCTATGTCTAAGTTAGCTAGCTCTTCTTCAATTATTGATAACATGCTCGTAAATTGTGAGAATAATAAAATTCGACGATTATTTTCTTTGGCTGCTTGGATCAAATCTTTTACTTGTTCTAATTTGCCGGACCCACCTTGATAGTCTTCAATAAATAGCTTAGGATCACAACAAATTTGCCGTAAACGAGTTAAACCAGCTAAAATGCTCATCCGATTTTTCTTAAAGTCTGCCGTATCCATAGAAGAAACTTCTTCGCGCATTTGCTCTAGATATGCTAAATATACTTTCTTTTGTTCATCAGTCAAGGCACTATAATAATTTGTTTCTAATTTGTCTGGTAGATCTTGTAAAACAGTCTGTTTATCTCTTCTCAAAATAAACGGACGGATCATCGAAGCAATCTTTTCTTGCGATAAGTTACGGTATTGTTGTCTGCTCGGGAAAAAACCCGGCATAATCATTTGAAATAAGGACCACAGTTCGTCCAAATTATTTTCAATTGGAGTACCACTTAAAGCAAAGCGATGGGGAATTGTTAAGGAACGTAAAGCTTGAGCAGTTTTGGTCGCGCTATTTTTGACCATTTGTGCTTCGTCCAAAATTAAATAAGTTAAAGATGCCGCACGGTAATCATCGATATCTTGTCGTAAGCTAGCATAGGAAGTAATCCAAATGTCTACATTTTGTTCTAATAAATCTTGTCGTTCGCTTTTATTTCCCGAAACAACCAATGAAATCAATGACGGGGCAAAGCGTTTAATTTCTTGTTGCCAGTTAAAAGTCAAACTAGCTGGCGCTACAATCACCGTTTTGATTTTTCCTTTTTCTTGTTTTTCAGAAAGCAAGAAACTAATCGTTTGCAGAGTTTTTCCTAGACCCATTTCATCTGCTAAAATACCGCCAAATTGGTAATAAGCTAACATTTTCAACCAGCGAAAACCAATTACCTGGTAATCACGTAGTTGCGCGTGAATCCCTTCAGGGACAGTGGCAGAAAAGTTTTCTGGATGCGTCAAATCATAGGTCATTTGTTGGAAGCCTTCACTAAAGTTCGCTTGACCAGCCAATTGATCTTGAATTTGCAACCCTTGGTTTAGAGGGACTTTCATCACGCCCTCATTAGCAGAGTGTATTGAACTACGCAATTGTGAGAGTACTTTACTCGTTTCCTGAAATTCTTCTGAATCAAGCGAAAGCACTTGCCCATTTTCTAATGTATGATAATCAGCATTTTTCATCAAACTTTGTAAAATAGAATCAACTTCATTTTGCTCAATACCAGTAATATCAAATGACACATCTAACCAGGAGCCAGATTCACTGACATTGATATGAGGTTTATACTTTTGTCCGTCCAAGTATAGCTCACGTAACTTTTTGCCCATGTAAATTTCGCCTAATTGTCGCATATAATACAACTCTTGGTTAAAGAACCGATATAATTCTTCGCCTTTAGGGATGGGTTTATGCCAACCTGTCGTTGTTTGTTTGAAACCTAGTTGTTCAACTAGTGCTTTAGCCTGCTGTTCTCGCTCATAATCACGTAATACTTCAGGATGACCTTCAGGCACTTGTTGATGAGCAGGATCACTTGAAAAAACGATATCGTTATACACATTATCAATTCTTAATTCGATCATCCCCTTACGTTTTTTTAAATAAAAACGTAAAGATAATGGTTCATCGCTAATATACTGATAGACTTCATCCTCCACTTGAACTTCCCCAATTTTTTTCAAAAGAGGTAAAACTTGTTTGAATAACACCGACAATTCTTCTTGCGGATAGGGAATTAGGGGTTCTTTTACTCTTTTAAGTAGTTGTTCCATAGTTAAATAAATATCCATTTGCTCAGTAGACAGCTCAACGATCTGTCCTTCATATAGCGCCCAACCATAATATTGATAGACTTTATCAAAATCACGATGGATGGACAATTCAAATGCGCGCTCACCTTTTTTCACTTGGAATAAAAGGACTCGTGTTTTGTCAGAGAAAGAAAGCTCACGTACCTTTTGCTCCCCAAATTGAAATACGAAAGGAAACTGAGACATCTTTTGCATAAATTCTTGTGCGTATTCTACCGGTAAAAGTAAATATTTCTTATCTAATTTTCCTTCAACTAAAACCCCTGCGCGACCTAAAAGTTCTTGTGTTTGTGCAAGGTCTGCTAAGCGCTGCAGTAATTCATTAGTTTCTTGAGTAAAAGCATTATGATTTAAATAAAAACTGTTTCGTTTATTTGCGGTATAAACTTTTTCTACTTGATAAGCTTGTAGAAATTTATAAATATTTTTGATCATATAACTACGACCGTGCTGCTGTCCAATTTTTAAAGAGATGCCTAAAACGTCCAACTCATCACGATAAGGGTTAGTCGCGATACTATCCAACTGACATTCAATTTGCAGCGGTGTTTGTGAACGGTCTTGTTTAGTAGCCAAATGAGTCAGTCCATTGGAAAACATCTTAGAAACAGAAAAACTATCACTTTTTGGCACCGACGAAGCAGTGATTTTGCGTGACTTCCCTTGCTTTCGTAAATATAATTCAACTGAAACCGTGTGTTTGCAGTATCCATGTTCTTCCCAATAAGAGCATTGGCAATAGTCTTCTTCCTTGGCACTTGCATCTAAATCAACACGGTATATTTCAGTACCTAAGACTTCGGCATGCCAAACTTGATTTTCAGGATCTGGCGTTACCGAAAGTACGCGTCCATTATTTAGATAATCTCTTCCTCTTTCAATAATTCGTTCAGGTATACTCCATTTCATGGGTTTTCCTCCTTCCTTTATGCAGTTAAACTGGTTACAATATGACTTTGTCCTGTGCCGTTGGTTTTTATGACCATTTGTTGAGTAATACGGCTTTTAAGCTCGCGTACATGACTGATGATACCAATCATCCTTCCTTCATCTTCTACCATTTCTAAAGCTTCTATCGCCATCTCTAATGCCTCTTCATCCAATGAACCGAACCCTTCATCAATAAATAATGTTTCGATCACAACTCCACCAGCGTGGTTTTGAATCACGTCCCCTAATGATAAAGCTAGCGCCAAAGCAGCAATAAAACTTTCGCCTCCGGATAAGGTATGGGCCCGCCGGCTGGTTCCGGCATGATCATCATAAATGTTGATCTCTAGACCTGTTGATTTTTTATAGCTGCCTTTTTCATCAGCAAGTAAAAATTGATAACGTCCTTGAGTTAATTTATTTAATCGTATATTCGCAGTTTCTAAGATTTCAGCAAAAAAGGACTGCAAAACATAACGTTCAATACCCAGTCTTTCCAGGTTATCACCATTCATCGTTTCTGCCAACTGTTTAATTTGGCTCATTTCTTCCATTTTCGTTTGATTGGCTTCATATAATTGCTGAAAATCAGTCATTATTTTTTGGTTTGCACGCAATGCCTCTTGTTTTTGAATTAGCGAGGTTTGAGATGCTTCCAATTTTTCTTCTGCTTCCTGCGTTTTTTGTTCCAAATGTTTTAGGTCGGGTCGCTTCATTTGTTGGTAATTTTCTAGTTCTCGTAAACGTTTTTGCGTATATTCACGTTCATTTTTGTCTTGTTCAATTTCTTCACGCAATGGATTTAATTGATTTAACTCCGCTAGCATTTGGCGCATCTCATTTTCTGATAAAGTAAATGAACTATCCTTACTGGCTTGACTTAACTTTTGATTTAAATCGTTCATTTTTTCTTGCAAACGTTGAGACTGTTGTTGATGTTGTAGCTTACGTTCATTTAATGTCGCCATTTCAGTCTGCAATTTTTCTTTTCGCTGTTCATAGTCCGTGATTTTTTCTTGTATATTTGTTATTTTTTCTTCTAACTGACTTTTTTGGACTGCGAGTTCTTGACTACTTTGATAGTCTAGCTGTTCTTCTAAGGTAGATTTTTCAGCTAGTATTTTGGTGTTTTCTGCCTGGTCTTTTAAATATTGTTCCTGCAATTGAGACAAGGTTGTGGCTAATTCTTCATTTTCTTCTTTTAAGGCTGCTTGCTTTTTTTCAGCTTCTGCAATTGCTATTTTGCGCTTTTCTAACTCATCTTGTTGCTGTTGCAGGTGTATCTGTGGCTCGATTTCGGCAACAGAGATAGCTAAAGCAGCTTCGCATTCTATAGTTAACTCCTGCAAAGTTACTTGTGCTTTTTCAACTATAGCGGTGAGCTTTTCTTGTTCTTTTTTACTAGCTTCAAGTCTCGCTGTCATTTTTTGGTTTTGTTCTAAAGCTTGAGTATATTCTTCTTCACTTTGAGCCAGCACTTCTTCACTTTGCGTAATTTCTTCCAAAGTATACGTTTGCTTTTCTGAGTGAACATTGCTATGGTGTAGCGAACCACAAACAGGACACGGCTCCCCTTCTTTTAATAGCAACTGTAAACGAGTAATTTGCATCTTGGCATTATCGCTACGCGCAGTTGTGAGGTTCTCTTTGCTGGACTCCACTGCTTGCTGAGAACTTTTTAATTGCTGTTGCAGTTTAGCTGTTTCTGCTTGCGCTTGTTGATAAGCCGCCGCTTGCTTTTTTTGTTCTGCTTGAGCTTCTGTAAAACGCCGTACGAGTTCACTAGCACGATACAGCTGAATTTCTTCCTCTTGCACGGACGTTTTCTGCTGTATTTGTTGGCTCAACGTTTCTCCTGTTGCTTGATTTTTTTCTAATTGTTCGTTAAGTTCATCGATCTTATTTTGTTGTTGTGTCATATTTGAACGAAGTTGCTTTTTTTGCTTCATCAAATCATTAATTTTTTGGACAACGGGCAACTGTTCATTAATCCGTTGTAAAGCGTATTGGTGATCTTTTTGCTGTGTTTTCCATTGTTCATACGCCTTTTCTTGAGCAATTAACTTTTCCTGATTTTTTTTATTTTCAGCCTGTAAGGTTGCTATTTCTTCTAACGAATGTCCCAGCTCTTGAGCTTCTTTACGGTAGTCATCTTGTTGTGCGAGCAGATTCTTTTGCTCATTCACCCAAGAAAGTTGCGCAAAATATTGCTTTTTGTGAGCAATCTCTGGTTCCTTTTCTTTTAATTTTTCTTGTGTTTGAATTAATTTATCATATTCATTTAGTGCATTAATAACTTCTTTTCCTTCATAAAAAGTTTCTTCTGCCTTTTTCTTAACCTTTTTTTGACGATAAACGGTTTCTTCTTCAGTGGCAATTGTACTTTTTAACTGACCTAGCTCATTTTGCCATTGTGCCAGCGTTTCTTGATAAGAAGCCGGCGTTTCTAAGGAGCTTTGAAATTGGTCTTGCAAATTTTCTAACTGGTCAATTTGTTTCGTCAGTTCATTTCCGATTGACTTTTGTTGCGTGTGAAGCCACTCGTTTAGCCGTTGGTAAATTTGTGTTCCAAATAAGTTACGCAAAAGCTTTTCTTTATCGTTACTAGAAGCAACCAAAAAATTACGGAATTCTCCTTGCGGTAACAAAACAATTTGAAAAAACTGTTTCGCATTTACATTCAATAATTCTGTTATAAATTGGTCCACTTCGCTTTTTTTCCCATATTGAGCAAGTAAAGTTCCTGAAGCAGCAAAAATGGATAGATGCACTTTGGTGGTCTGGTTGGTAAAACCATTCCCTCTTTTTTTTACTACCATTTGTTCAGGAGAACGTACAATCTCATAGAGCATTCCCTGATGTTCAAAACTAAAACGCACTTCGGTCAACTCTTGAGCGGGTGCAAAGGTAGAACGCATCTCTTTTCCCGTACGTAAACGACCTGAAGTCTCACCAAACAAGGCAAAAGTCATACCATCAAAAATTGTAGTCTTTCCTGCGCCTGTTTTACCAGAAATCAAAAATAAACCACTCGCTTGAAAATCGCTAAAATCAACCGTTTCATTAAGGAATGGTCCGAAATTTTTCAAGGTCAATTTTCTAGGTTGCATCCTCTTCCCTCTTTTCTGTATCAACCGCTTGCTGCAGCCCTTCGTCCAGCCATAAACGTTGCTTTTCAGTTAACGCTTCTCCTGTGATTTCTTCAAAAAAAGAAGTTAGCATGTGATACGGTGTATTCTTACGCTGTTGTACTTTTTTTAGTTGGTTTGTTTCATTGCGCCCATTTACTCGTTCAACGCCTAGTATATTCGGATAGATAGCACGCAATTGATTCATCATATTAGTGATAACGCTGCGATCGGTCAATTGAAAATACCAAAAACAAGTACGATCCATCTGTTGATAAAAAGCTGGGTCAACTAACGACTCAAAAGAAGCTTGCAACGTGCGAACATCTCGCTTAGGCTGCAGCTCATGAAATTCCGGCACCACACTTTGACTGTCAATGATCCACACACCTTTTTGATCGTCTTTTTCAGACAGTGAAAATTTTAACGGTGAACCACTATAGCGGGCATTTGCGGTATTTAGCGCATTTTTTGAATGCAAGTGACCTAAAGCTACATAATCAAAATCTCGAACTAATTCATAAGGGATGCTATCTAAACCGCCGACTTCAATTGTTGTCTCAGAATCACATCGACTACTCCCTGCCACAAAAAAATGGGTCACAAGCACTTGCTTTTTACCGGAATTAAAGGATTCTTGCATTTTTTCAATAATTTTTTCCATCGCATCTTGTAAGGTCAAGTGTTCTTCTGCAAAATAAATACGCGCAGCAATGGGTTCAAAATATGGAAGCAAGAAGAATTGAGTATCGCCTATTTCAATGGGAGTAAAGGATTGCTTCAACTCCGTATACAAATGAAAATTTGTTTGTTCATACCACGGCATCCCAGTACTTAAACGAACCGCCGAATCATGATTGCCAGAAATGGCTAAAATTGGAAACTTTTTTTCCAAATTAATCTTAATAAATGCTTGATTGAGCAACTCACATGCCTCTACACTGGGCACACTACGGTCGTATAGATCTCCAGCAATGACTATTGCATCAACTTTCTGCTCAAGTGCAATAGCTAAAATCTGATCAATGATTTCTTTTTGATCAGACAACAAATCATAACCGTGAAGTTTCTTTCCGATATGCCAATCACCTGTATGTAAAAAACGCACAGCTTTCACTCCTAAAAATGTCTGTCCCATTATTATACCACTTTTTTCGTTCATCTAAAGACAAAAAAGTACAGCACCTATCTTGCAGCGCTGCACTTATTGCTATTTTGCTTCATAATGAAAATTAGGATCAATGGCTTTATCTAATTGATCAAAAGATGCTTGTAACCGTTGTTCAACCACTTGCATCCCTGCTTCATCCGTTTTTTTGATATCGCTAAGATCAATGGCTTCGCCAAAGCGGACTGTAACACGTTTTCTCTTAAATAAATCCTTCAACGTCAACGGGCCTTGATAGACACAAGGGACAATCCGTACTTTCGCCATACGACTGATGACTACTGTACCTCCTTTTAACTGTGATGAATGTCGGGTACCACTGGGAAACATCAGTAAACTTAGGTCCGTATTGCGTAATAATTTTACCGGCGTTTTAATGGTGCTAGGTCCCGGATTATCTCTTTTCACGGCAAATGCATTGGCATGCACCAAAATAAACCGTAAAATCGGATTTTTAAATAATTCTTCTTTGGCCATAAACGCAAATTTTTTAGGGCTTGCCGCTACAGCCAGGTAAAGCGGTTCCCACCATGTTCTATGGGGGGCAACTAAAATATAATTTTCATCTTGCGGCAACAAATCTTTTTTTTCATAATGAGCATTCCCATTAATTAAAAATAAAAGCACCTTGACTAGACCGCGCATAAATATAAAAAACATAGTCTCTTTCCTTCAATACAAACTTTTGATTCTAAAAATAGTATGCAAGAAAAACATCAATTTGACAAGTTTTTTATTCGAGCTTCATTTTAATTTTTAAGAAAAAAAGGTATAATACTTGGGAAATATATATAAGGAGATAGCTGCTACATGTGTTTAAAAGAAGATGAGCGTATTGACCAACTTTATGCCAAAGATGTTAAGATTATTCAAAGTTCAAACGTTTTTTCCTTTTCATTGGACGCCGTATTATTGGCCAATTTCCCCAACATTCCTAAAAAAGGAATAGTTGTTGATTTATGCGCCGGTAATGGCGCCGTGGGTTTATTTGTGGCTAAAAAAACAAAAAGTAGGATTTATCAGATTGAAATCCAAGAAAGATTAGCAGATATGGCGCAGCGCAGCGTTCAATTAAATCATTTAGAAGATCAAATCGATGTTTTACCAATCAATCTAAAAGACAGTTTAAACAAGATTTCCAGCGATTCGTGTGATTTAGTCCTTTGCAATCCACCTTATTTTAAAAATTTACCCACAAATCACAAAAATCCAAATCCTTACTATGCCACAGCACGCCATGAAATCCATACCAATTTAGATGAAGTTTTGTTTATTTCTTCTAAGTTATTAAAAATGAACGGTCATTTTGCTATGGTTCATCGGCCAGAGCGTTTTTTAGAAGTTATTGACCTGATGAAGAAAAATCGCTTAGCCCCTAAACGAGTGCAGTTTGTATACCCTAAAGCGGGAAAAGATGCTAATATTCTATTAATTGAAGGAATAAAAGACGGGAAAACAGATGGTTTCAAAGTCCTCCCACCTATGTTTACCTACGATGCTGCCGGTAATTATTCCTTAGAAACGCGTAGGTTGCTCTATGGAGAATAAAAAGCAATATTTTTATGTGCTGCTTTGTAAAGACAACAGCTTTTATGGCGGCTATACAACGGATCTCACGCGACGTTTAAAAGAACATAATCAAGGAATCGGCGCCAAATATACACACCCCAAAAGTCGCCGCCCTCTGGATATTATTCATGCTGAAATGTTTGAAACAAGAAGCCAAGCAACAAAAGCTGAAGCCTTTTTTAAGAAGTTATCACGTGCAGAAAAAGAGACTTATTTACGCTTGCATCAAGATAAAAACGTCTGGCATAAAGCGCTCTAAACAGAGTAAATGCCAGACATTTTTTATTGTAATATAGCAGCAACTTTTTGATTTCCATAGATGCTTTTATTGCCATTAAAGACAAAGGCAACGCTGGAAACAATAAAGAAATAAGGAAGATTTTCAAAACCAAATACCTCAGCGCCAATCATTATAGGTGCTAAGAAAGTATTCGTTGCACTACCAAAAACACTGACGTATCCTAAAGCCGCAACGAAAGCTGTAGGTAATCCAAAAAAGCTACTTAAGACTACTCCTAAAGTTGATCCTATGGCAAATAATGGAGTTACTTCCCCACCTTGGAAGCCCGCAGCTACTGTCAAAATCGTTAAAACGGCTTTTAACAACCAATCGTAAGGATTAATAGTGCTAGCAGAAAAACTAGCATCGATCAAATTGGTTCCTAAACCAGCATAGCGCCCAGAAAATAACAGTAATAGCAATAAACTCAGTAAGCCCCCAACAATTCCAACTCTACGTACTGGGTTCGGAAGCTTTTCAACAAATAGATTTTTCATTTTATTTAATGCGCTTGAAAACGCACCACCACATAGCCCAAAAATAATACCTAAAATAATGAGTTTAATAAAAATTCCAGCATCAATACTTGGTGCATTTTCAATCGCTACCGAAAATTTTTCTAGACCTAGCCACTTCGAGGTAACATCGGCAGCAAAAGCGGCAAATAACGTCGGTAACAGTGCATCATAACGAAGTGCGCCGACAGTTAGTACTTCTAACGCAAAAAAGCTCGCAGCAATTGGCGTCTCAAATAAGCCAGCAAAACCTGCTGCCATTCCCATGATAATAAATTGACTAGCGTCGACTCGCTTCATAAATGAACTAGCAGCCAATGAAATACTAGCGCCCACTTGAATAGCGACCCCTTCCCGACCTGCACTGCCACCAAATAAGTGCGTAACCCAAGTTCCCAAGATAACAAAAGGAACTAGCCTTTTGGGAATATTGTCTTCTTCTTGATGTCCCGCTTTAAAAACCAGGCCCATTCCTTTTGAACTATTTTTGCCATATTTCAAAAAGTAATAGGTAAAAATCATTCCTGCTGGCGCTAAAAACGGAATAAGTAATAAAGAATGTTCACTCCGAAAATCAGTTAAATAAATTAAAATTCGTCCAAAGACAGTATCTATTGCTCCCACAACGATACCAATCAGAACGCTTAAAATTAACATCATCCCTAGGTCACTTTTAATAAATGGAACTCTTTTCATACCGACACCTTGCCTTCGCTTTACTATATAATCGACTTAATGCAGTCTAAAATCTGTTTGTAATAAATCCTTTTCTAACTTTAAAAAACAAAAAAGCCTGTTACATACCAAAATCCATTTAAGCAATACACATTCATTGTACGCTAAATAAACTCTAATATATAACAGGTACCATCAACCGTTCTCGGTAATTATAGGGAGTACCATCCCTTTTTTAAATATTAGCATGATCATAATTTAACTTCAATATAAGCCATAGAATTATGGGACAAAGTCAGGGATCATTTCATTCATTTTCTCCTCGCAACATAAAAGACTAATGAAATTATAATAAAGACCATAAAAAAACGCGACTGACACAGTCTAATTACAGGAACAGCGATTTTTCGCCCACTACAAAACCTCAGTTAGTCAATTTCTTTATCTATCAGGAGCAACGCCTTTAATTAATATATCTGTCCACTCTGATACGTATGGTTTCATCTTTTCATATACATCAGGATTTGACAGCCCCTCTACCATTGCTTGAAAAAAATAAATCAAAAATTCATCCGAATATTTTAGAGCCACTTTTCCTTCTTTACGTCCCCGATAAAACAAATCAAGCATCATCTCTTGATTTTCCTTAACATACTGATTTATCAAAAAAGTTAATTCATCATCTTTTTTTTCGGTCATATAGGCCATCATCTCTAAATAAAATTGTTGGGTAATCTTATTCAAATAACCAATTTTATTTTGGCTCAATGCGACTAGTGTTTCATCAAAAGGTTTATTTTGATAGACAATTTCTCTAGCTTCTTCAATCATTTCTTCTATATAATTTTTAAATACTTTACGAATAAGGTTTTCTTTATTATCAAAATACTTAAAAATCGTCGTTTTCCCAACGTTAGCTTCTTTAGCTATTCTTTCCATTGTTATATTGTCTTTATTGCTATCATTTGTATTCAGTAAGTTAAAAGTCGCTTCTAGAATCTGCTTTTCTTTTTCCTCTCTGCGTTTTTCAAAGCCATTCAAAATAATACCTACTTTCTTCCTGTTATTTTCTTCTATGTTATACGCAAAAATAAAAACTATCAACCCTATTTTTCTCCTTCAATATTGACTATGTGGTAAAAATATAATAATATTAAACTTATAAAAGGTTTATAGTCTTTATTTATAGGTATTAATCATTAATTAAAAACTAAAAAGTCGAATATAGTTTTTAACTAAACTTAAAGTAATATTTAGAACTTCACTATGAGCGAATTTAAAAAGACAAGGAGGCTACAAAAATATGAAAGAAATCATTAAGACAGAAAATGTACAAAAAAAGTTTGGGAAGTTTCAAGCTTTAAATGATGTAACTTTTTCTGTAGGAACAGGCGAAGTTGTAGGCTTTATTGGACCTAATGGTGCTGGAAAATCTACGACCATTCGTATTCTGTTAGGCATTATTAAACGAAGCGCAGGACAAGCAGAAATTTTCGGAAAAGACGTATGGAAGGAGAGTCTTGCGATACACAAACGCATTTCTTATGTTCCAGGTGACGTGTCGCTTTGGGAGAATCTTACCGGTGGAGAGATCATTGATTTATTTATGAAATTGCACGGTAGCGGAGATAAACAAAAACGCGATGAACTCATTCAACGCTTTGAACTAGACCCAAAGAAAAAAGCCAAAGGATACTCAAAAGGAAATCGACAAAAAGTCGGGTTAATTGCTGCACTGTCTGTTCAATCAGATTTGTATATCTTTGATGAACCTACTTCTGGACTTGATCCATTGATGGGGGCTGTTTTTCAAGAAGAAGTGCAAAAAATCAAAGATGCAGGTAAAACAATTTTACTCTCCTCACATATTTTAAATGAAGTAGAACATCTAGCAGATAAAATCGTCATTATCCGCCAAGGGGAAATCGTGGAATCAGGTACCCTTGATGACCTACGACATTTAACACGTCCTACGGTAACTTTAGTCACAGAAAAAGACGTGGCCAAAATGGCTGAAACAAATGGCGTGCATAATTTTCAGCAAACTGGTAATCAAGCCGTATTTTCTGCTGAGAATAAGTTTCTTGATGATATTTTATTAGAAGCAAGTAAATTGGGAGTTAAAAAATTCGAATCCATACCCCCTACTCTTGAAGATCTGTTTATGCGTCATTACAAAGGCTAAGCGTTGAAAGGAGGGAAAAATACAGTGCAGGAAAAATTTAACCGAACATTTACTCTACTCATCCAATATTTCAAAAGGGACTGGCAGAAAATCATTCTCTGGATATTAGGCGTTGGACTATTCTCAGCAGCTTTCGTTCCAGCTTTTGAAGAAATGGCAAAAGGGGACGGATTGCAAGGGATGTATGAAACGCTACAAAACCCTGCGATGATATCAATGGTAGGACCGACATCCATAAATTCAGCTGCCGGTTATACATTAGGAGCGATGTATGCTCATGAAATGTTGCTATTTTGCAGTTTATTTTCTATGATCATTGCCACTTTGCATGTGATAAGTCATACTCGCAAAGAAGAAGACCTTGGATTAACTGAACTTGTCCGTTCGTTTCAAGTGGGACGCCAAGCGAATTCTCTTGCGACTATTATCGAAACAATACTTATTAATGTTTTATTAGCGATCTTTATTAGCAGTATCATGATCAGCTTTAATGTTGATACCATTTCTGTTGAAGGTTCTTTATTGTTTGGATCTACTATAGCTATGGCAGGTATTATTGGAGCAGCAATAGCTCTGATCATGGCACAAATCATGCCAAATTCTTCCGGAGCAACAGGTGCATCGCTAGGAATCGTAGGGCTTTTGTATATTATTCGTGCAAGCACTGATGTTTCAAATATTGATTTGTCTCTATTTAATCCTCTAGGTTGGTCTTACTTAACGTATCCTTTTACTGAAAATAACTGGTCCATTCTTGTTTTTGCTATTATTTTTAGTTTAATTGCCATCATCATTGCTTTTACACTCGAAGGAAAACGAGATATGGGAAGTGGTTATTTACCGGAAAAAGAAGGTAGAGAACATGCCAAAAGATCTTTATTATCTGTTCCAGGTTTATTTATCAAAATTAATAAAGGCGTCATTATTGCTTGGTTGGTAGCTTTTGTCATTATGGGCGTTGCCTATGGGGCTATTTATGGTGATATGGCAAGCTTTATAGAAAGCAATGAACTCATCCAACAAATGTTTACTGCTTCTGGTATTTCCATTGAAGAATCATTTACCAGCACGATTATGTTAGTGATGATTTTCTTAGTTTCTATTTTACCTATCAGCGTCGTGAACAAATTATTTTCAGAAGAAAGCCGTCAGTATTTAAGTCAATTTTTCGCAACAAAAGTATCGCGCAGTAAACTCTATTGGACAACTGTTATGCTAGCGATTTTCTGCGGACTCACAGATATTTTATTAGCTGCAGGTGGGCTTGGAAGTACAGCTCTTCTTTCAATGGATAATAATTCTTCAATGAATCTATTAGATTTTCTTGCTGCTGGCTATAATCTTTTACCAAGTGTTTTATTTTATACAGCTCTTGCAAGCCTAGCACTTGGATGGGCGCCAAAATTGGGGAAAGTGGTTTATATTTATCTTGGATACTCTTTTATACTGAGTTATTTCGGAGATATTATTGACTTGCCCGAGTGGTTTCTTAATACTGCCGTTGAGAACTGGCTTGCTCATATGCCGATGGATAACTTTGAACCGATTGCTTTCTTTGCCATCACAGCCATCAGTATAGCACTCATGTTCCTCGGCTATCTAGGCTATAATCGACGTGATTTGATTGAGGGTGCTTAGCAGAATATTGCAAATTATTAATCCTCTCTTTCACTTACTCAACTATCAGACCCCTAATACTATTCATTTCTATCTCATTATCGATAATTAGGAGCATTCTCGGAGAACAAATGTCTAAAACGTTATCCAATTTTTCAATTTCGGATAACGTTTTAGTATTTCATTATCTATGATTCTATTCTTGGATAACGTTTTGTCTGGTTTCTAAAATTTTTTCACCTAATAAAGTTATTATATAGTCTTCCTTTCAAGATAAAAAATTATACTTCCTTACTAGCCAAAAAACTGCGTACAAGATAATAACTTGTAACGCAGTTTTATTTTCTATAATTGATTAGGACTTTGTCGATCAAATTTCACCTCTGGTCGTTTCTTATGGCCGTAAATTCTAGGCATTAGCTTTTGATCGATAAATGGTGCACAAATGTTCATAATAATAATGGCAATACCTAGGCCGCCTGGATAGTCAAATACAATCCGCAAGAGAGCCGTTAACACGCCCCCTCCAATCGCAAATACCGTTTTTCCTCCTGGAGTTAATGCACCCGAACTATAGTCAGTAGCCATATACGTTGCGCCAAAAAATAACGTTCCAGTTAAGGCATGGGTAAGCATAAACTCTAAATCAAAACTTCCCCAAAAACACATGACTAACACAGTTGAACCAATAAATAAAAGAGGAATTTTGGGGCTGATTATACGTCGAAAAATTAAATACAACATCCCAACCAAAATCGCTAATTTAGATGTTTCCCCAATATTTCCGCCTAAATTGGCTCCCAAAAATAATTCTCTTAAAGCTGGAACCTGGTTAGAAACTGACTGGGCGCCATGGCCAATAAATTCTAGTGGCGTCGAAGAAGAAACAGCATCAACGCCACCATAAGGACCACCCAAAAAACCAGTCGGTAATATCCAATCAGTGAAAAATGGCGTAAAGAATATTTTCGCACATACACGCGCGGTTACAGCAGGATTTAAGTAGTTACGTCCTATGCCACCATTTCCCAAACCAGCATTCCATTGCTTAACAACGACAATAGCGAAAATAGAAGTCACTGTTACCACCCAAAGTGGCACTGTAACTGGAAAACTTAATCCCAATAAGGTTCCTGTAACTAAAGCGCTACAATCACTAATCGTTACTTTTCGGTGCGTCATTTTTTGAAATACGTATTCTGATAAAACCGCAACACCGCTTGCAACAACTAATTGAATGAACACCCCCCAGCCAAAGAAATAAACAGCCGCAATCATTGGCGGAACTAAGGCTATCAACATTTCGATCATAATACTTTTAGTTGTCCGCCTTGTGCGAATGTGAGGTGAAGGGCCTACTTGCAATTTGTTCTGCGCTTTTTTCATATCAATTGAATTATCCATATGCTCATCCCTCCTGTTTCGCTTGAATGGCTGCTTTGGCCCCACGAATATTATCTAATAACGGAATCTTAGAGGGACAAATAAAAGAACAATTACCACATTCGATACAATCCATTGCTCCTAACTTCTCAGCTTTTTCAATATCCCCGCGTTCAAAAGCTTCAGAAATTAAGATCGGTTGTAAACTTACAGGACAAACATGTAAGCATTCTGCACACATAATACAATCTTCTGGCTCATCGATTTGCGCTTCTTGGCGAGTTAAGACTGAGACTGCAGTCATCCCTTTGCTGATAGGAACACTTAAATCACCGACTGCTCGTCCCATCATCGGACCTCCAGATAAAACTTTTCCTGGGATTTCAGAAAATCCTTCACAATCATCAATTACAGACTCTATAGGGGTGCCAATTCTTACTTTAAGATTTTGGGGATTTCTAATCGGTGTGCCAGAAACAGAAATGACACGTTCAAGCAAGGGTTCGCCAAGTTCACAAGCATGATAAACAGCCCTTGCGCTGGAAACGTTTAGTAAAATGACATGTACATCTGCTGGCAATTCGCCTGGTTGGACTTCTCGTCCAGTCAGACTTTTAATCAAATTTTTTTCAGATCCTTGAGGGTACATTGCTTTTAGTGTTTGCACAGTCACCTTTTTATTATCTGCTGTTGCTTTTTCCAACGCTTTTTTCACATCTTTTTTGTTATCTTCTATCCCGATATAAATATTTTTTAAGTCAGGATATAATTGTGAAACGATATCAATACCTTTAATAACCTCGTCCGTATATTCAAACATCACCCGATGGTCCGAGGTAGAGTACGGTTCGCATTCAGCGCCATTAAGTATAATGGTGTCAATTTTGGCTTCTTCCGGAGGAGCTAGCTTAACCGCAGCCGGAAAAGTGGCCCCACCCATTCCCACAATACCTGCTTTTCTAATCGTATCTATGATTTTTTTGTTTGTCATTTCACTTGAATGGCCTGGTTTAACGATCGGCTCAGCTCTGGTGTATGCATAATCATTTTTTACAATGACACTATCAACTTCGCCGCCTCCAGCTTGCGGCCGTTTTTCAATTGCCACAACTTCACCAGAAACTGATGAGTAAACATGAGCTGAAACAAAGCCACCTTCTTTTGCAACCATTTGGCCTACTTTCACTTGATCGCCCACTTCAACAATAGGATCAGCCGGCGCTCCAATGTGCATCGCAATGGGATAAACCATTATTTTAGGCACTGAAGCTTCTACAATAGGTTTACTATCGGTAAACCCTTTCTGTTCATCGGGGTGTGCTCCGCCTTCTTTATACATAAATGAAAATTCCATATGTTGCCTCCTTTCTAAATTATTAACCCTACATACTTTATAATCATTACAAAGTATATGTGACCGCCTTCATTTTCCACCCTAATTATGCAATGATTTTCTGATTAAACTCATGTTTTCAAGGAAGATAAACAGTTAATTATACTAATTACAGTATACATTATACATACTTAAATAAAAAGACGAGATCAATTACTTTCTTTGTTTGAATATCCAAAAACACTATGGATTTAGTTATGAGTAATACAAAATTATTTTTATAGGTAATGTAAAATAACCGCTTATTTATGTAAAAAGTACGAAAAAAGCTCTCAGCAAATTATTTCAGAACCATTTGTGATCCTTGTTACTTACTTCGCTGAAAGTTCATTTAATAAATGCTATTTTTTATTTTCTATACTACAAAAAAGCTTCTGTATGCAACTAGGCACACAGAAGCTGTTAATTTTCTAATTCATTTTGGGAATAACTTTGCTTTCACAGTTATAACTTATTTACCAGCACGTTTGACATAAGAGCCTTCTTGCGTGTTGATTTCTAATAATTCGCCTTCTTCTACAAAATCGGGCACATTTACCACTAAACCTGTTTCTAATGTTGCTGGTTTACCAGAACCAGTTACAGTAGCTCCTTTAATCGAAGGTTGGGTTTCTGTTACACGTAGTTCAACCGTAGTTGGTAATTGAATGCCGATGACTTCACTGCCAAAAAATTGGATTTTTACTTCCATGTTTTCTAACAAATATTTCATTTCCTCTGCAATATTTTCAGTTGGAATTTCATATTGTTCATAGGATTCCATGTCCATGAAATAAGCGGTATTATCCATTTCATACAAAAATTGTACCGTTCTTGTTTCAATCATTGCTTGTTCAAACTTATCTTCTGGACGGAAAGTCGTATCATATGTTGTGCCTGAGCGCACATCTCTTAGTTTCATGCGCATAACTGTATTTCCTTTACCTGGTTTATGATGACTAGCTTCTAACACTTTAATTAATTTGCCATCTTTTTGGACAAATGTCATCCCAGCTTTTAAATCACTTGCTGCAATCATAATTCATTCTCCTTTGTTCGTAAGAATCATCCTTTACCATACTAACACAAAAGCCCATCAATAGGCTAGTTGAAATAAATGTTTTACTAAGGATCTTCTTCTTGTTCTTTGTTTTGCATTAATTTTTCATTATAAAATTCCGATTTTTTCATTAGTTCATTTTGAAATTGATCGTAACCTAACTGCTCAATCAGTGTAGATTGGTTTGAAAACAGATTAACACCTAATCCCATTCGATTACCAGGTATCTTTACGCCCAATGCGGATAAGGTGGTCGGAAACATATCCACTGCGCTAAATTCGCGTTTTTTATTGCGTACACCTTGTTTATCTGCATTTAAAAATAAATTAAATACAGTTCGTTGATATTCTGGATCAACAGATTCAAAAAAGTCGCTATCCATAGTCAAATGATCACCCACCAAAATCACAGTCGTATCCTCATAAAAAGGTTGTTTTTTCATCCATTCCAATAGCTGCGAAACTTGTCTATCTGAATCATGGATCACATTACTGTACTGATCGCCAAATAAATCGGGCGTCTCTTCTGTCGCATAACCATCTTCAAAATGAGTATCTGCAGTAAGCATGGTTAGATTAAAGGGCTCATCTTCTTGCGAAAGCTCATTTAAAGTTTCTTTAGCATAATCGAATAATTTGCGGTCTTCATAGCCCCACCATTCATAGTAGTCTTCTGAAATGCGACCAGTATCTACTGCCCAATGGTAATCACGAATATCATAATCGCCATGTTGAGTGAAGTATTTGTCTCTACCGGCAAACTCAGCTTCCGAGCCCATTAACAGCGTCTGATTATAACCTTGTTCATCTAGGATTTCTCCTAAAGCATAGGCACCAGGAAAATATTCAGCACTATTTTCCTCATCGCTTTCCGAGCTATTTAAACTGGTGGAAGGCCGCAATGGCAACCCGGAAGTCTGAGCCACCATAGAACTAGCCGTTTGGTTTGCACCCGGAATCTGTAACATACCACCTAGTTTATTCGAATTAGAAAAATTAATCCCCTCATTTTGTGCTAAGTCCGCAAAATGAGGTAACAAGTTATTTTCTTGGATACCGCCCAAATCTTTAGAAAAATAACTACTTTCCATCGATTCGAGATAAATATAAACTAAATTCCGCTTTTTCTTAGGAAATTTTAAATCTACTTGTTGTGGATTCACATAATGCTCATCATAGATATTGGTATTTTCAAAATAAAATGCTTTGATATCTGCATATCCCATTTCCTTGCCACCTAAAAAGATACCAAAAATCAGTCCAAGCAGCCCAATAATTACAACTTTTTTTGCGCTAAAGTGAGGTTGTTTTTGTAAATGAAAATGGCCAAACTCAAACGTACAAGTCGTTGCAAAATAGAGCAGCGTCACAATGGGTAGTGTGATCAATAACGCCTCAAGCAGTGGATCCACGAAATAGTTAATAATCTGTCCAGTATCGCTTCCGCGGATAGGTTGTGTCATCGTAAATAAAACTTGATCAAAACTGGTATTGTCTATTCCTTTCATCGCATAACGACTACTGGAATACGCAAGAAATCCTAAAAAGATCAGTATAACTGCTAGACTATAAATCACCCAATTTTTTCTTGAATACTGATATGTTTTTTTCAAATAGCCTTTTTTAAATAATTTCCCAAAAAGAAGAACCACACTAACCGTAATAAGTGCAGTCAAAAGGCTGATCCAACCACTTTTTTCTTCGTTAAATTGTAAGAAAAAATAAGATCGCCAATCTGAAAGATCTATTTTTTGCTGATTATATAAAAATATCGTTGTTCCTAAGTATAAAAAACTTGCATAACAGAGTGTAAACCGGCGTCCGAAACTCTTTTTGGACGTTTGTTGACAAATCAAAAATACAAGTATAAGAAATATGAAAAGCACGAGCAAAGACCCCTTTTCCATCTACCTCATATTTGTGATATTATAACACAATTAATCACTAAAGGTATGAAAGAATAGTGAAACTTAAACGTAAAGAAACATTTCAAATGATTAAAGTGTTCCTTTTTTAAATAGCTGAAAACAAGCTTACCTTGGTTTCTTTCTCTAGCTTTTTTACCCCATCAACAAAATTAAATAGTTAACACCTGGCTTTTTCGATGAATAAAGACATGTAACGCAAGCCCCAAAGTGGAATCTATATCGTCAAACTAGGTGTTAACAACCGGTAAAAAAAGGCTGTGACATAATTAAAAATACCCGAACTATATTTGATGAGTTTCCCTAATTGTCGTGAATTTGCGACGAGCAATCGCAGGAGCAGCGTATTGTGCGACGAGTAATCGCAGGAGCAGTGTATTGTGCGACGAGTAATCGCAGGAGCAGTGTATTGTGCGACGAGTAATCGCAGGAGCAGATCTTTTATAGTTCGGATATTTTATTATCAAAGAAACTTATGTCACAGCCTTTTTAATTCCCTTTTACCAATAAGAATCATTACTAAAAAGAAAAATTCAATTAAAATAAAAAAGAATAAGAAGCAATGCATAAAATATTGTTCAGGCAGCACATTAATAATTGGATCTGTCACTGGGTCAAACATCCAGTCATCATTAGAAAAAAATAATTCGTGGAAAGTAACAAAAAAAGTATCAAATCCTACTGCCATTAAAGCGCCCAAAAAAACCGGTGCAACCATCCCCCATTTAAATGGTTGAATCAACCGCCAAAAGCGCTTATTCTTTTGCAAATAGAAGAAAAAAAAGATACTAGGAAACATTGTTATTAGAAAAACCACATAATCAAAAATAAATAATTTTTTTACATCGTAGAAATGAGCTCTGCCTCCTGTTGACATAGGAAAATCAGGTAAACTCAGTTCTGTGACCCAAGGTCGATTTAAAAAAGCCATCAGTTGATCGTAATTTTCCAATAATCTTTCTTTGCTTAAATTCACATAATCTAAAATATTTAAATAATCAATATCTGCTACATAGATAAAACGCGCGTTAATTGTTAAAGCAACTGCTAAGCTGATGAATGTTAAATAAAGACAACAGATGCCTAAACGTTCAAACCAGATTTGTGATTTTTTCATTTATCAATGTCCCATTCATCTAGACTGTCAAGCACGTAAGTTGGTGCAACGGGTAGTGAAGGCACAGCTTCTTTGGGAGTAAATCCGGAAAGAACCAGCAAAGTATCAATTCCATTATTGATACCTGAACGAATATCTGTTTCATAATTGTCACCCACCATGAGCACCTCATCTTTGGTTAACCCAATCCGATCTAAAGCTTTTTCCATAATAACAGCTTCAGGCTTACCCACATAAATGGGTTCGGTTTGTGTCGCAGTCTCTAGCAGGCTAATCAGTGCGCCAGCACCTGGAACCAGGCCTCTTTCATTTGGCAAATTCTTATCCGAATTAGTACCGATAAAAGTTGCACCCTTTTGAACAGCTAATGTTGCAATCGTAAATTTTTCGTATGTTACTTGTGAATCAAGTCCTACCACTACATAATCTGGGTTATTTTCGTCCCACTCAAAACCTGCTTCTAAGATCAAGTCAATAAGGCCTGCTTCACCGATCACATAAACCTTGTCCCCTTTATCGTCGTCTTTCATATAATCAATGGTTGCTAAACTTGCAGTATAGATAAGGTCTGTTCCTACTTGAATGTTAAACTCATCAGCTAAACGCTTTTGTACTGTTTCTGGACTTTTAGTGGTGTTGTTAGTGACAAAAAGAAAAGGTAACCCTTTTTCTTGTAACGTATCAACAAATCGTTTCCCCGCTGGTATTGGTTTTGACCCTAAATAGATCGTACCATCCATATCAACTAAATAACCTTTATACGCCATTTTGATTAATCCTCTTTCTTTCGAATAACAAATTCTTTAGTTTCTTTTTGGGTAACCATTTTAGCCTTTTTTTCTTTCGTTTGTTTTTTCTTAATAACAGGTTTACTTTTTGTTTGCTTTGCTGTTTTTTCAGTTTTTTCTGCCACATGTGCTTGTTTGTTTTTCTTATTATGCGGCCTTTTCCTTCGACGATTTGTTTTTGGTTTTTCATTTTGTCGATCAACACATTCAATAACAAAATAAGCACATCCAAAATTGCAGTATTCATATAAATAATCTTCTAACATAGTGATCTTTTGATCAGGAGCTGACTTCCGATTTCTTACAGCAAAAAAGCCTTTTAAACGCAGTTGCTCATAGCCCCAGTCTCCCACGATATAATCATATTTTGCTAAAACATCACTGTATCTTTCACCTAATCTTGTTGCATCAAAACCTTCACGATAATTAGCAACTAGCTTATAACGTCGATTATCAATCATAAACTCTGTTTCATTTATCGGAAAAACTTCTTTTCCTTTTTGCGGTTTTTCTTTTTCATTATCGTCTACAATTTCTGATAAAACTGCTGTAACTTCTTCTGTTATATTTTCTTTATCTTTGGTCATTTTCTCACCGCCTAACCCTTATTATATCTTGTTTTCTAATGAAAGTGGATATTTTTGTGCAAGATAGTCGCCTAGTACTGTACGAATAAATTCTGGAAAAAGAAATTCCGTCTGTCCAGCAATTTCAATCGTGGGGAAAAAAGGGATAAACATAAAATGATCCACTGTTGTGAAACTATAAAATTTTTGTGGATCAATGGGGTGATTCAACCAACTGACCTCGTGGTTGGTCGAATCATATTGAATACCCGAATAAACAAGCTGACCAAAAATCTTTCCACGAAATCCCATCCCGCGAATTGGATAATTACGTAAAAAATGGCGATTTTTTTCCATTTCCAAAATCATCCGAATAACGTCTGAACCTTTTAGCGTGACACGGATCAAATGCATCGGATGCGGTAGAATCATATGTAATTCATCCTGATTGACTACACCTTTTGATAAGTCATCCAAAAAAAGTCCGGTATTTAAAATAGCTGCTTCAGTTGACCCTCGTTTTTTTACCGCCGCTAAGGTTTCATCTACTAATGAATACTCTTGTTGGTCGACCTTAAGCTCAAAAGGCAGCCAAGCTACTTTTTTTTCTTGCAACAACTTTTTACCCTCATCAGTATAACGAAAAATTTCAGCCTCGTCTTCAGGATAACGAATCATTTCCGCAGTAGCAAATGTATTTGCTCTAGTGGTATTTATCTGATGTTGTTCATTTAAAAAAAGACTAACTTCTCCTACATATTCACCAAATCTGCCTGCTGCAGCAAGCCGTGTATTCCCAACTTTTTCCCCATTGGGAAATAAATGATGTGTATGCGAACCTATAATAACATCAATTTCAGGCAGATCTTTGGCAATTAAACGATCGTCGCTAATACCCAAATGACTTAATAAAACTAGTACATCAACTTCTTGTCGTAAAAATTTAACAATATTGGGTAAAATATCCGTCCAATTCCGCGCGTCCCATCCGTTTGGTGTATAAGATAACGGAAAAGGAGCTGTAGCGCCAATCAATCCAACCTTTGTCCCAGCTTTTGTGGTCATGATTTTATACTCATTCGCCCAACCAGGCAATTGTAGCGTACTTTTATCAAAAAGATTATCTAAGATAACAGGAAACTCAGCTTCATCATACAAATGATTCAACTCGCTTTTAGCATTGCCAATCCCCTCGTTATTACCAATAGTCACTGCATCATAATGGACTTGATTCATTAATTTAATATTTGCCTTCCCATCTGTTGCTTCTGTTAGAGGGTGCCAACGATCACAAAAATCACCTAAGTCAACAGTAACAACCGTCTCATTGTCAGCTACTTTTTGCCGTTCTTGAAGAAAACGGCGAATTTTAGGCCAATTTTCAAAGTGTGAGTGTAAGTCATTGGTATGTAATATTCGTATCTTCTCCATTATCTCCCTCGTTTTCTATCAATTGCGATTTAAAAATACATAATATTTTTTTAAAGTATATATAAAAAAAGCAGGCAGCAAATATGCTCCTGGTTTTAGTTGGTATAACTTCATTAAAAAAATCGGGAAAACAGGATTTGAACCTGCGACCCCTTACTCCCGAAGCAAGTGCTCTACCAAGCTGAGCTATTTCCCGAAAACGATTGTTAAAACAGCCTTACTTCAAACAAACTGTTAACAAAGAGCAAGCAAAGCAAAATCGATAACACTAAATAACCTAGGCATATTCCTAGGTTTTCTTTTTTATATTCGGCTTTACACCATTGTTCTTGCTTGGTTATCATTCAGACACATGAGAACCGCTGCTTAGTGCTGCTTCCTTCCAGATCTGACACCCTTCACAACGTTCCCATTGTCCTAGCCTTTCGGCACTAACATTATATCGTATTTTTTTCGATATTACTAGTCTTTTTCTAAGATTTCTTTTTTCTTCCGCTTCTTCTCTACCCGTATTTTTTTAAAAAAATCGCTTAGTAAATCTGCACACGTATTAGCTAAAACCTCTGATTCGACATAGCACCAATGGTTAAAGCGTGTATCTTCTAATAAATTAATTAAACTGCCACAAGCACCAGCTTTGAGATCAAAAGCGCCAAAATATACTTCTTCAATTCGTGATTGGAGAATAGCTCCACTGCACATAGGACATGGCTCCAAAGTAACAAATAATTGGGCGTCTTCCAATCGCCAACTACCTATATTACTACAGGCTTCTTCAATCGCTGTCATTTCAGCATGTTTTAATGCATTTTGGGTAGTTTCCCGCAAATTATAACCGCGCCCAATAATTTGTTTATCTAACACGACAATCGCGCCAATCGGAACTTCAGCAAGGTCTAAAGCTTTATGAGCCTCTTTAATAGCTTCATTCATGAAAAAATACTTTTCTTCTGATGTCAACGAAGATTCTTTCACCTATCTCCCTCCGCTTAAATAAAAAATGCTGTGACATAAGCCAATAATAAAATATCCGAACTATGAAAGATCTGCTCCTGCGATTACTCGTCGCACAATACACTGCTCCTGCGATTACTCGTCGCACAATACACTGCTCCTGCGATTACTCGTCGCACAATACACTGCTCCTGCGATTACTCGTCGCACAATACACTGCTCCTGCGATTACTCGTCGCACAATACATTGCTCCTGCGATTACTCGTCGCACAATACATTGCTCCTGCGATTACTCGTCGCACAATACATTGCTCCTGCGATTACTCGTCGCAAATTTAGAACAATTAGCAAATCTTATCAACTATAGTCCGGGTATTTTTATCTTGCTTTTACTTATGTCACACCATCAAATTTTTTATTAACAATTTTTATCCATTAAATCAACGATTTTGTTTTTTACATTTCCTGTAGCGTTTTTTACGTTATCGCCATAAGCTGCAACTTTATCACGCTTATCACTAACTTTTTTTGCTACGTTCATGAAAGATTCAATATCTTTATCGTCTAAATTATCAACAAAGTTTAGCAAGGTTTCATTTCCTTTAAATTTATCTTCTACAAAATGTTCAGCTTTCTTACGGTTTGTAACATGGCGAACCTTAGTAATCACTTTGTCTGAAATAAATACTGTTGAAGCGATCCCAGCCGCAGCTGCTACACTCAAGCCTAATGTTACTTTAGTTGTTAATTTCATATTCGTCATCTCCCTTTATTCCTAGTTCTATATTCTATGATAACATGACAAAACAAATAAAAACACTATTATGGCAAATTTTTCTAGCGTCTACGGTTACCACCAAATAACAAAAACAGTCGTAGTAATTGTAATAGCACACTAACTGCAGCTGCAACATAGGTTAAAGCAGCAGCTGTCAATACTTTACGAGCCTGTGGAACTTCTTCTTCAGTTAATAAACCGCCGTCTGATAAAATTTGCAGTGCTCGTCTTGACGCATTAAATTCTACCGGCAAGGTCACTAATTGAAAAATAAAGGCTAGGGAAAAAGCTAATAAACCAATATTAATAATAAATTGTCCACTTGAACCACTGATTAAAATCCCGACAATCAATAAGGGAATAGATAAGTTCGTACCAAAATTAGCAATCGGTACAATAGCGGTACGTAAACGCAAAGGAAAATAACTTTGATCATCTTGCACTGCGTGACCACACTCATGGGCAGCTACACCAATTGCTGCCACAGAAGTAGATTGAGCGGTGGCTTGCGATAAACTCAACGTTTTATTGCCAGAATTGTAGTTATCAGTCAAATTTCCTGAAATTTGCTGTACACCCACATCATCAATGTTCTGGTCACGCAAAATGTATCGTGCAGCATCCGTTCCGGTGATATGTTGCGAACTTTTTACTGCATCATAACGTTCAAAAGTTCGATTTACATATGATGAAGCTATCATCGAAATGATCATACCGATAATAACTAGAATAAAAGTTGGGTCGAAAAAAAATCCCATCGGAAACATTACTTATTCTCTCCTCATTTTTTCATTTATTTTTATTATACAATGAGTAATTGAATTTTTTATGAAGAAATAACCGTTATTTTTATTAAACTATCAGGTCCTCGTCCCAAACGTACCCTTTAGTTACGATATTGGTATCACCAATTAAATAAAAATGTTCGTTCTTTTCTTCTACTTCAAGAAGACCACCTAAAACATGGAGTTCAACTGAATCTTTTTGAATAAACTGCTTTTTTTTCAATACATAAGCAGTAGAAACCGCCCCAGTACCACAAGCTAAAGTAAAGTCTTCTACCCCACGCTCAAAAGTACGTAAAATGACGCCACCCTCCGTATCAATCGCATAAAAATTCACATTCGCTCCTCTATCTAGTGCGCCCCAATAGCGCATTTTTTTTGCTAGAGGTTTAATTTCTTCTAAGGAGGTTTCTTTTAAATTAGGGTAGTTAACTACTAAATGAGGTACACCTGGATTTCCTAATTCAACATAGTCTAATAAAAAGTCGGTATTAGGAAAACTCAAATCAAACTTCTCAATAGATGGTTCATTAATTTGTACTTTATATTGGCGTTGGCTTAAGCGCCAGCAATAGACATTACCCGCTTTCGTCTCAATCGTCATCTGTTCACCAGCAACACCGGTTTCATAAGCATAGCGAGCAATACAACGAACGCCATTGCCGCACATCTCCGCTTCTGTACCGTCTGCGTTATAAAAACGCATCCGGAAGTCCCCATCATTTTGTGGAAAGTCCAGCGCCATTAAGGCATCGCTGCCTACTGAAAAACGCTGACGACATACTTGTTTGGTCAAAGAAACCAGTTGCCCGCCTGATAAGCCTAGTTTCATATTATTAATGACAATAAAATCATTCGCTGCTCCTTGCATTTTATAAAAAGGAATTTCCATAAATTCACCTCATTTCAAAGAATCGGGTATACGTTCATTTTGAATAATTTGCGCATAAGTTTGTCTTTTTACAATAATGTCTGCTTGGCCTTTGTTTACTAACACGACAGCTGGAATCGCCAGCTTATTGTAATTGTTGGCCATGGCGTATCCATAAGCGCCCGTTGTAAAAGTAGTAAAAATATCGCCTGAAGCGATAAGCGGTACTTGTAGGTCTTTCATTAAGATATCAGTGCTCTCACAAGCTTTACCGGAAATCGTAACGGTTTCTTCTAGCGGTTGATCGGCTTTATTAGCTACCATTCCCGTATAAATTGCTTGATATAGTCCTGGGCGAACATTATCCGTCATCCCACCATCAATCGCAGCGTATTTGCGGATGTGCGGTAAAGTTTTGATACTGCCAATTGTATGAAGAGTGATCCCTGCTTCTGCTACAATGCTACGCCCAGGCTCAATAGCAATTGCAGGACGTTTTAACCCATTTTTTTCGCAAAAATCTTCAGTTAACGCCATCAACGGATCTAAAAAGTAAGCATAAGACTGCCGCTGATCGTCTTGCGTATAGCGAACGCCAAAACCGCCACCATAATTAAGTTCTTTTATTTCATAATCAAATTTTTCTTTAATTCTAACAGCCAATTCTAAAGCAACTTTAGCAGCCTTTAAATGGGTGGTATTATCAAAAAGTTGACTGCCAATATGGAAATGAATGCCATAAAAATCCACTTCAGGCATTGTAATTGCTTGCTGTAATATAGGGAACAAGAACTCTTCGTCTAACGGTAAGCCGAATTTTGAATCCTTTTGTCCTGTAGAAATAAACTGATGTGTTGCGACATCCACTTCAGGTGTGATACGAAATAAGATATTTGCCTTCTTTTCTTTTTTACGACAAATTTCACCTATACGATCTAACTCTTGACTCCCATCAACGATAATCCGTCCAACACCATAGTCAATAGCTATGGCTAATTCTTCATCTGATTTATTGTTCCCATTAAACTCAATATGCTCAGCGGGAAATTGGGCCTGGATAGCTGTATATAATTCGCCCCCGCTAACGACATCAATACCCAGCCCTTCTTTTTCAATGATTTTTAACATCGCCAGGTTATTAAAGGCCTTTGATGCATAAGCGACATGAACGTTATCATATTTTTTAATAAAATCCTTTTGTAATGCACGACATTCATTTTCAATTGCTGTCTGTGAAATCACGTATAAGGGAGTACCATAATTTTCAGCTAACTCAACCGTGTCACAGCCATCCCAATATAAATGGTTATTTTTTATTTCTTTAATCATCTATCCACCTCTTCATTATTTAACGCTTCAATCAATTGTACATAACAATCAATAGCGGTCAATAAATTCTTTTCGTCAAACTGCATTTTACCGCTATGTAGCGGATAGATATATCCTTTATCCTCGTTACGAATCCCCACAAAAAAGAAAAGACCAGGAATTACCTGCTGATACATAGAAAAATCTTCAGCTAGCATGAAAGGCGGACATTCAACATAACGATCGCCAGCAACCTTTTCTAGAGCTTTAACCATAGCAGGATCATTATCGACTACTCGATACATGTGATTGAAATGAACTTCCGCCTGACAACCATAACCTTTAGCGACAAATTCAGCGATTTCTTGTACCCGTTGCGTCATTATATCGTAGGCTTCATCGCTAAAAGCACGCATGGTTCCCTCAATTTTTACCTGTCCGGCAATAATATTCATCGCTTGTCCACCAGTAATTTTACCAAAAGTCAACACACCCGTATCTAATGGGCTAATATTACGGGAAATAATACTATGCAACCCTTGAATAATCGCTGAAGCAGCTAATATTGCGTCATGACCTTGTTGCGGTTGAGCGCCATGTGCACTGGTGCCATTAACTTTAATCGTGATTTCCCCGTTACGAGCCATCATGGCATGTGGACGACAAGCAACAGTTCCTTCAGGAAATTCAGGAAAAAGATGGATACCGACAATTTGATCGATACCAAATTTTTCGATTAAGCCTTCGTCAATTAATAATTGGGCACCGCCTGGACCTTCTTCCGCTGGCTGAAAAGCCAAAACAATCGTACCTTTAATTACTTCAGGATGTTGGCTTAGATACTTAGCAAAGCCCAGCATCGTCGCAGCATGACCATCATGCCCACAGGCGTGCATTTTGCCTTGCGTTTTTGAAGCAAAAGCCGCCCCGGTTTCTTCGGTCACAGGTAACGCATCAATATCTGAACGAAAAGCCAGTGTTTTTCCCGGCTTTTCTCCATGAAAAACAGCGATCGTTGCGGTTTCAATCATGGTATAAATTTCTGTAATTCCAAATGACTGTAATTTTTCCCGAATAAATTTTGCAGTCTGTTTTTCTTCTAGTCCTAATTCGGGTATTTGATGAAGCTGACGTCGATACATCGTAACGTCAGTTAATAAATCTTGTACGTTTTTTGTTATCTGCATAAAAAACCACTTTCTGTTAAAAGTTGTTATCGTTTCACCGAAATCATTGAATTTTGTCCTCATTATAATATATAATTCAATTAATCAATAGTGAAAAAGTTCAAATAATTTAGAAACTTTACTTTTCATCCATTGAATTACTTGAAAGGAAGTGGCGTCATTGGCAGTATTTACAGGCTCCGGAGTTGCACTAGTCACGCCGATGAAAAAGGATGGTTCCGTTGATTATCAAAAATTAGACGAACTAGTCGAATGGCAAGTCAATGAAGGAATTAATGCAATTATCGCTTGTGGAACTACAGGCGAAGCATCTACATTAGATGATGAGGAACATATTTCAGTGATTGAGGCAGTTGTCAAAAAAGTCAATAACAGGATTCCCGTTATCGCTGGAACTGGTTCAAATAACACCCAACATGGAGTTCACTTAGCAAAAGAAGCAGAACGTGTGGGCGCCGATGCACTGCTAGTTGTGACTCCTTATTATAATAAAGCAACAAAGAAAAGTTTAGTTGCTCATTACAAAGCAATTTGTGACCAAATCGAATTGCCTGTTATCCTTTACTCGGTTGCTTCACGTACCGGGATGAACTTAACTTATGAAACAGTCAAGGAATTAAAACAAATTCCAAATATTGTAGGGATTAAAGAAGCTAGTGGAGATATTGCACAAATTGTTGAAATTGCGCAATTAGTTGATGAAAATTTTGCGCTGTATTCAGGAAATGACGATCAAGTTTTACCCCTACTAGCTGTAGGTGGGTCAGGTGTAATCTCGACTGTCTCCAATATTTTGCCTAAAGAAACAGCGAAGATGGTTAAAGATTTCTTAACTGGAAATATTACTCAAGCTAGATCTATCCAGTTAAAACAATTACCTTTAATTCACGCGGTTTTTGCAGAAGTCAATCCTGTGCCGATCAAAGCTGCGGTCTCTCTTTTAGGAAAGTGTGAACTATCCTATCGCTTGCCTTTAGCTGAACCTGAAGCAGAAACTTTAGCGAACTTAAAAACGCAAATGACAGCATACGGTCTTTTATAAGGAGGGATGATAGATGCTTCATATTATTTTAAACGGTTGTTTCGGCCGTATGGGACAAGAATTACAAAAAGAAATCAATAATAGCGAAGACTTAACCGTAGTCGCAGGTATTGATCGTGACCGGCAAGAAGCAGATTTTCCAATTTATCAAACATTAGCAGATGCTACCGAAACAGCAGACGTTGTCATCGATTTTTCGCATGATAGTAGCGTTGCAGCTTTAGTCGACCAATGTGTGCAAAAAAAATTACCCGTCGTTGTTGCAACTACGGGACTTTCGGAAAAGACTAAGCAAAAAATGCAAGAAGCAAGCCGGACAATTCCCATTTTTTATTCCGCCAACATGTCTTTAGGAATCAATGTATTAATTGAGGCATTGCAAAAAATAACGCCTGCCTTAGAAGAAGATTTCGATATCGAAATTGTAGAAAAACATCATAATCAAAAAAAAGATGCACCAAGTGGTACAGCATTATTGCTTGCTGACAGTATCAATGATGTTTGCCAAGAAAAAAAAGATTATGTATTTGGACGCTCCGGTAAAGAAAATACCAACCCTATCAACGAAATGGGAATTCATGCAGTACGCGGCGGCACTATTCCAGGAGAACATACCGTGATTTATGCAGGAAATGACGAAGTGATCGAATTAAAACACACAGCGTTATCACGCGGCATTTTTGCTAATGGTGCCTTAAAAGCGGGGAAATTTTTGAAAGACCAAAATCCAGGCATGTATTCTATGAGTGACTTATTAAAATAAAGAGGTGAAAAGATGACAGAATTACGTTTTACAGATGCTTATGAAATTGCAAATTATATTAAAGAGGCTGAAAAAGAAACACCGGTTAAAGCCTACATTAATGGTGATTTATCAAAAATGTCTACTAACAATGTAAAAACTTTCGGCAACCTGGTCATTGGTAATACAGATGAAATCCAACAATTTCTAAACGAAAATAAAGAATTAATCAACGATTATTATCTCGAAAATGATCGCCGCAATTCAGCCGTTCCTATGCTAGATTTGACTACTGTTGATGCTCGGATCGAGCCTGGTGCAATGATTCGTGACCAAGTAATCATCGAAAAAAATGCAGTAGTTATGATGGGCGCTATCATTAACATTGGCTCTGTTGTCGGTGAAGAAACGATGATTGATATGGGAGCTGTTCTAGGAGCACGAGCCACCGTAGGCAAACGAGCTCATATCGGCGCTGGCGCTGTGTTAGCAGGCGTCCTTGAGCCACCTTCTGCTGACCCTGTCATTATTGAAGACAACGTACTAATTGGGGCCAATTCTGTTATTTTAGAAGGTGTACGTGTAGGCAAAGATGCTATCGTAGCAGCGGGGTCAGTTGTAACTAAAGACGTCGAAGCGGGTAGTGTTGTAGGCGGTACTCCCGCAAAAGTCTTAAAAACAAGAGACGAGCAAACTTCCTCAAAAACTCAATTTTTAGATGAATTACGCAAATAATCGAGTAGGAGATGAATGATTATTTCATTCATCGTCCTCTCACACCACCGTACGTACGGTTCCGTATACGGCGGTTCAATAATTTAAGCTTATTTCTCAAGGATTTCATTGAAATCCTTGAGTTTCCATTGTTTGAATTTTTCTTTCGTAAAGATTCGGTGGAGTAGTTTAGACTCGGAAATACGCCAATACGATTTTCGACTATTTGCATAAGTCATGGCTTCTCTGTGAGAAGCCCCTCTTGCTTTCAGTTGTCGATATTTTGTTGACACTTTCTTCCATCTTTTCCAAATAAGGGCGCGCAATCTTCTACGTAAGTGGGTCATTTGTTTCGCTAAGAAAGCCTTTAGTTCCCCTTTCTTATAATAGTTAATCCAACCTTGCGTATATTGATTGATCGATGAGATAATTTCGTCTAGGCTTCCCGATCTTTTCCGATTGGTCAGTTTCTTTAACTGTCTCTTGAACTTTTGTTTGGCCGACGCTGTGGGCCGGCTCTTTACTTTCCCTTATCTTTCCTCAGACGGAATCCGAGGTATTCCAATTGATGCGCCTTTACAATTTGGCTCTTCTCTTGGTTTACCGTGAGTCGTAACTTTCCTTCCAGGAACTGGGTGACACTTTCTTGAACCCTTTGGGCGGCTCGTTCACTTTGTACTAGCACGATAAAATCGTCGGCGTAGCGGATAAAACGATGCCCTCTCTTTTCGAGTTCCTTATCTAGTTGGTCAAGATAGACGTTGGCTAAAAGTGGAGATAAGGGCTGCCCTGTTGGGCTCCTTGAGGTGTAGAACGGATAATTTCCCCGTCTAGTACGCCCGCATTGAGAAAATTCCAGATTAATTGAAGGATTTCTTTATCAGCGATATACCATTGCATACGATGCATTAGTTTCTGATGATTGATGGTGTCGAAATAACTTTTTAAGTCACAATCCACGACCACATTGTAGCCTTCTTCATAATATTTTCCTGCTTGATCGATTGCCTGTTGGCAATTCTTTCCAGGTCTAAATCCATAACTGTTTTTAGAAAAGGTCGGGTCGATCAAAGGGTAATGACTTGTAAAATCATCTGTTGTACCACGCGGTCTCGTACGACAGGAATACTCAACTTTCGTTTCTTGCCGTCTTTCTTATCAATCTCTACCCGTTTGGTGGGCTGAGGACGATAAGTCCCTTCTTTCAGTTTTTGAACAAAAGGTTGTCGGTATTTGTTTAGATGTTCCTTGATTTCAAATACGGTCATCTCATCGATGCCTGGTGCTCCTTTGTTCTTCTTTACTTTCTCGATGGCTCGATCAATATTCATCGAACTTACGAGTTCGTCCATTAATGGATAGCCACTTTGGTTCTTCATTTGATTGTCGTGCTCCCTTACGCGCTCCTCATTTCCTCTTTTGCTTCCAGCTTATCCCTCCATGAGTGAGCTACCTCTCGGTCTTTACCACGGTATTGGCTGCGGTCCTGGTGAGCACATCCACCTCCTTGTTTACTTCAAAGTTATTATTGTTCAGTCCTTCGTATCGTAAGATACTACTATGACCTCGGCTGACTTCTATCGATTCGTTGTTACTACGATTGATTGCATTCGCTCGATAGACCTCCTCGGGTAAGGCGCGATCACCTTCCACTCATCTCACTGCTTCATTTACTGGATAGGATTCGGGCAGTATCGGACTTTGCTTTGTTTTGCAAGCTCATCCGTCCCAATCCAGCCTTCTTATGAAGTTCCTGTTCGTCAGTGCGAGTGTTTGCCTCCAGCTTCCTTCAGATTCCACCTCGCGATGGACACCCTTGCTTTTGGCTAACAGTTCCTACTGCCAAGCCTGTAGTGGACTTTCACCACCAAGTTATCGCCCATGCCGAGCGCACAAAAAAACGGGAAAGCCTTCATTAGAAGCAGCTTTCCCGTTTTCTTATTACATATTTGTCGTTCTTTGTTTACGATGTAAATAAAGAACAATAAGTGCGCCCATAAAAAGCGAAAACAACGGTGCAGAGAAAAACGTCAACAAAGCTAAAAACCCAGCAGCAACTTTCGTCTTGACATCCATTTATCTAAATATCCTCCCCCGAGAATTTTTTAGGACCTCTCGCCCTTTTCACAATTTTATTATAACCAGATTTATAAGCCAGTATGGTTTTTATCCGGAATTCTTACGAAATTATAATTTTAGCAAGGCTTTCTTAAGCTAGCTTTAACATTCCAGCTAAATTTCTGGGAGTAAGGAAGAAATTGAGGATAATTTTATTGTTTATACTTTCCCTAATTTTATACGAAAAAAGAGAGCCTTGTTCTTAAATGATTATACTCTTTTATCCTACACAAAAAGCGATCGAAGAATGATTTTACTCATTACTTCGATCGCTCTTTTACCAATTAATATTAATTAGCGTTTATATTGTTTAACTTCCAAACCTGCTTCTTGCAAGTAATGGCTGAATGGTTGTAATTCTTCAGCTTCATAACGAGTTTTAAACTCATCAATTTCGTTTTTAGAGAAGAAGTATGGGTCTAATTTCAATTCTTCTACTGGAAGTGGACGTTCTTCTGTGATTTTAGCATCAATCAGAACAACACGACCTGCTTCTTCATCAGCTTTTGCTTTTGCAAAGACTTCAGGTAATTGTGAAATTTCAGTAACAGTATAGCCTACTGCACCTTGCGCTTTAGCAATTCCAGCAAAGTCTATGTCAGCAATATCAACGCCATAATAGTTATCATTCGTATCTTCTTGTTCATCACGAATAAAACCAAAACGTTCATTGGTAAATATTACGTGAATAGAAGCTAGCTTATATTTCACTGCTGTAACAACATCATGCATTGTCATAGCAAAACCGCCATCACCAGATAGGTTCCAAACTTGACGGTCAGGAAAGCCTAGTTTAGCTCCTAAAGCACCTGGCAAGCCATTTCCCATCGTAGCAAATACTTCAGAAGTCCGCCACAAGTTCTTCGGTGTCATGTGTAAGTGACGAATGGATGTTTGTGTGGTATTTCCCACATCAATCGAATAAGCAGCATCTTCTGTTGATATTTCATTAATTGCATTAAATACTTGATAAAGTTGTAGAGGACCAGATTTTTTATTTTCTAGCTTTTGCATATATGCTTTCCAGTTCGCAACATTATCAATATTCGCTTGATACCAACCATTATCTTCTTTTTCATCGATCTTATCTGTAATAGCTTTAATCGCAGCGCCGCCATCACCCAGGATTGCAACGTCAGCAAAATGACGTTTACCTAATTTTTGTGGATCAATGTCAATTTGGATAAATTTATCAACATGGTCAAATTTACCTGTAACTTCAGCAAATGGGAAGTTACTACCTGCAAAAAGAACAGCATCTGCTTCTTCAAATGCTTCATTTGCTGGTTTCCAACCCACCCGGTGAGCAGATCCCAAAAGAGCATCAAATTCATAATTGTAATCGTCAAAATTAATCCCAGTAATTGCAACTGGTGCTTTAATTTTACGACTTAGTGCTACTACATCTTCTGAGTGACCGCGAGTCCCTTTTCCGGCATAAATCACTGGACGTTTAGCATTAGATAGTACTTCAACTGCAGCATCAATATCTGCTTCGTTTAATCCCAACTTAGGATATTCGCGATAATCCGCAGCAGATGAATACCAGCTATCTGCATCTAGTTGTTCCCAACCAAAATCAACTGGAACTTCTACTGCAGCTACACCGTTTTTAGCAATCGCTGTACGAATACCTTCGTCAATAATCTTAGGTAATTGTTCTGGATAAGCAACCCGGCGATTATATACTGCTACATCAGCAAATAAAGGATTTTGGTTCATTTCTTGGAAAGCATCCATATTGGATTCTTTAAGCGTACGTTGACCCAAGATAGCCAATACAGGAACGTGGTCAAATTTTGCATCATACAATCCATTGTATAAATGCGTTGCACCAGGTCCCGCAGAACCAAGACAAACACCTATCTTGTTAGTAAATTTAGCATACATTGCTGCTGCTTGTGCACCTGTTTCTTCATGACGAACTTGAATAAAATCAATGTTATCTTGTTCTTTTTCAAATGCATCCATCAAAGAATTTAGTGAGCCCGCAGGAATACCGAAGACGTTTTTGACATCCCAGTCTTCTAATACTTTAAGTCCTGCTACCCAACCATCTATTTTTTGATCAGTCATAATAATTGTTAATCTCCTTTCGGTTATCATAATTCCGCCCTCTATGGTAATATGTATGAAACAATATTGCAAAGGATATGAAATTATATCCTAAAAAAAAATTATTTAAATATGAAAAAAGCCTGATATTTTGCGTTTAATAACAAAATATCAGGAAACTACAGTTTAAAAAAAAGAGTTAAAATTATCTATTTTTTCTTTATTTTATTCATTTGTGTCATGCGCTCATAATTACCAGCGCGCTGTTTCATATCTTTTTTAGTTTGATCAAACATTTCACTAACAAAGGCAGGATCGTTCTTGTTTTTCTGTAACGCAGTAAAACGGTTTTGAGTCTTCAACAAATCAGGAATCTTATCAAAATCAGCTCTTTTATAATCCAGCCGTAGAGGATTCTTTCCTTTAGCTGCTTGGCGTGGGTCATAACGATATAATTGCCAATAACCAGATTCCACTGCATCTTTTGATTCTTTAATCGAGTTTTGCATGCCACCACGCAGCCCATGATTAATACACGGAGTATAACCAATAATTAATGAGGGGCCTTGGTATTTTTCTGCTTCAGTGATCGCCTTGATCGTTTGCGTTGGATTGGCTTCGATTGAGACCTGTGCTACATAAACATTTCCATAAGTAGCAGCCATCATACCTAGATCTTTTTTGGCTGTCTTTTTCCCACCAGCTGCAAATTTTGCAGTAGCAGAAGTTGGCGTCGCCTTAGACATTTGTCCTCCTGTGTTGGCGTATAATTCATTATCCATAACTAAGATATTTATATCTTCACCGCTAGCTAAGACGTGGTCTATACCGGCAAATCCAATATCATAAGCCCAACCATCCCCACCGATCAACCATTGGCTTGGTTTAGCAAACATTGCTTGATCTTTTAATAAAGACTGCAATGGCTTTTGGCCTTCTGCTTCTAAAGCTGAAGTCAGTTTAGCTGCTCGTTGCTGCGAGCCTTCCCCTTCATCTTTATGATCAATCCAGTCTTTAAGCAAGTTTTGTGTCTCATCAGAACCTATTTGTTCAGCTAGTATACGTTGTGCTTTACGAACAACGCGCTTCCGTTTTACTTGATTGGCAATGTACATACCAAAACCATATTCTGCATTATCTTCAAATAATGAATTACTCCAGGCTGGGCCTTGACCTTTGTCGTTGGTAGTATAAGGTGTCACAGGTGCAGAAGCACCCCAAATCGAAGAACAACCTGTAGTATTAGCGATCATCATCCGATCTCCGTACAGCTGAGTCAATAATTTAACATACGACGTTTCACCACAACCAGCACAAGCCCCTGAAAATTCGATTAAAGGTTTTTCAAATTGCGAACCGCGTACTGAGTTCTTTTTCATCGGATTTTCTTTGTGCTTTAAAGTCATCGCAAATGCCCAGTTAACTGCTTGTTCTTTTTGCTCATCATAATTTTTCATCACTAATGCTCCTGCTGGACAAGCTTGGGCACACAAACCACAACCTGTACAGTCTTCTACGGAAACTTGGATCCGATACTTGTAACCATCTTTCCCTTTAAAATCACGTACAATAAAGCCTTCTGGTGCTTCTTCCATCTCGTCTTCATTAACCAAGAAAGGCCGAATCGCTGCATGCGGACAAACAAAGGCACATTCATTACACATGGTACATATTTCTGGCATCCATTCAGGAACTTCTAAGGCAATTCCTCTTTTTTCATAAGCCGTTGTTCCCATCGGCATACGACCATCATACATACCATTATCAATTAAATTACCCACTGTTAAGTTGTCGCCTTCTTTTCTAGCAATGGGGTCCACAATATTACGTACAAAGTCAGGCCGCACTTTTTCGTTGGAGGATCGCGCTGGCACAGCTTCTAACTCAGCCCATTCTTTTGGCACAATAACCTCATGTAAGTTTTCAAAAGTTTGATCAATTGCTTGCCAATTTTTCTCAACGATTTCTTGTGATTTTTTTCCATAAGTTTTATCGATCTCAGCTTTTAACAGCGGCAAAAATTCGTCTTGTTCCATAAGATTTGTCACTTCAAAGAATGCAGTTGACATGATTGTGTTGATCCGACGGCCTAAGCCAGCCTTTTTGGCAATATCCATAGCATTGATAATATAAAACTTATTATGATGCTGTGCTAAATAACGTTTTAAGTTGGTAGGCAAATGCTTATGCACTTGTTCTTCATTCCAAACTGTATTTAATAAGAAAGTGCCTCCATCACGTAATCCTTTTACTAAGTCCAGTTTGTAAATATAGGTAGCATTATGACAACCAACAAAATTGGGTTGTTCTACTAAATAAGTAGAATCAATTTTTTTATCGCCAAAACGTAAGTGAGAAACCGTCAGTCCACCAGATTTTTTAGAGTCATAATCAAAATAAGCCTGTGCATATTTATCGGTATGATCGCCAATAATTTTAACCGCTTGTTTATTCGCTCCAACTGTCCCATCTGAACCAAATCCCCAAAAACGCGCCTGAAAGGTTGACGTTGGCGTCAGATCTAATAAGTCAGTTTTAGGTAATGATAAATGAGTCACCTCATCAACAATTCCTATCGTAAAGCGGAATTTCAGCTCATTCGTTGGCAACTGCATGTGATCATAAACGCCCACGATTTGATCAGGTGTAACATCTTTTGAGCCAATGCCATAACGGCCACCGATAACAATTGGACGGTTAGGATGACAATAAAGCGCACTTTGCACGTCTAATAATAACGGCTCCCCATCTGAACCAGGTTCTTTGGTACGGTCTAATACAGCTACAGCTTCAACCGTATTAGGTAATTTTTCTAATAGATTTTCCGTGGGAAAAGGACGGTACAAATGGATATTAAGGTGGCCAACTTTACGACCCCGTGTGTTTAAATAATCGACGGTTTGTCTGATAGTTGATTCAACTGAGCCCATTGAGATGATTACTTCAGTAGCATCCGGCGCTCCATAATAAGTAGTTAAATCATAGTCTGTACCCCGCCGTTGATTAATTTTTTGCATATATTTTTGCACGATTGCTGGCATACGATTATAATATTGGTTCACCATTTCACGTGATTGAAAGTAAATATCAGGATTTTGAGCTGAACCTGAAACAGATGGCGCATTAGGATTCATCGCACGCTCACGAAAGGCTTGCACTTGGTTCCAATTTACCATTTCTTTCAAATCCTCATAATCAATAACTTCAATCTTTTGTAATTCATGAGAAGTGCGAAAACCATCAAAAAAATTAGTGAAAGGCAAACTCCCTTCAATACTTGCTAAATGGGCAATAGTCGACAAATCCATAACCTGCTGGACACTAGATTCAGCTAACATACAAAAGCCTGTTTGACGAGTTGCCATCACATCGCTATGATCGCCGAAAATACTCAGCGCGTTGGTTGCAACAGCACGAGCTGCCACATGGAAAACGCTGGGTAAAAGTTCTCCTGCGATTTTAAACATGTTGGGCATCATTAGTAACAGACCTTGAGATGCAGTATATGTTGAAGTCAACGCACCTGTTTTCAACGAACCATGCACAGTTCCTGCAGCGCCCGCTTCTGACTGCATTTCAACCACCTCAACTGCTTCGCCAAAAATATTTTCTTTTCCTTGATCAGCCCATTCGTCTACCACCTCAGCCATTGTGGAACTAGGCGTTATCGGGTAAATTGCTGCCACTTCGGTGAAGGCATAGGAAATATAGGCAGCTGCTGTATTCCCATCCATTGTTTTCATTTTCTTCATTGTAAGCATCCTTGTCTAATCCGTACATTGAACATGTATCTATTTCGCTGCTTTTTAATCATTTGACAAAACATATAAAAACTAGCGCAAAATGGCTTCTTTCATATGGAAAGGTCGCTATCTCACTTTCAAACGTCCTTATTTTTTAGCTAAAATTTTTTATTGAGCCTTTACTAGTGCCTCAACGAATTCCTTTAAACGAACTTTATCCTCATCCTCAGCGTCATTTTCGATCTTCACAACTTCATGACCTTGTGTGGCACCTGCCTCACTAAACACATGGTCAAAATCATCTGCTGCATCACAGAAAAAATCGGGATACAAGTCACTATCCCCACTCCCTACAACTCCGTAAATTTTGCCGGAAAGGTCTTGATCAGGCAAATCATCATAAAAATCTTCTAAATCAAATGGTAGTTCACCTTCATCATAAGTATAAGTAGCTATAACACAGATATCTGCATCTTCAAAAAAGGCTTCATCTGCGTCGTCTGCTTCTACTCGTTCAACTTCTATATCTAAGCCGGAAAATTGATCCTCCAAAATTTCTGAAATTTCTTCTGTATTTCCGGTCATACTAGCATATATAATTTTTGCCAATGTCATTTTGCGACATCCTTTCACCTATAAGATTATTTACCATATTAAATCGATAATCAATTAAGTTAACTATATCACAAAAACAACGAATTTCAATATCCGTTGAGCTTGTATAAACGTTTTTCCAACCTGAGTTTTTGTGAAAAAAAGACATAAATGCGTCTGCTTTTCTGTAAAACGCTTATGAAAACGCCACATTTATCAAAATTAATAGAAACAAACTTTTCCAGAACTTCAATTTCATTTGAGAAAAATTGAGCATAGTTTAATAATCAATTTAAGAAAATCGTTTTATCTACGTATGACTTAAATTCAGCTTTAGTCCTTAATTAAAACAAGCTTATCTTTTTGGATTGTATTCAGAGTATATTTTCTAATACTTATCTACTGTTTAACTGCTTAGTTGTTTATATTCAATTATCAAATAAGACTATTTAAAATTTTCTTATCAATATTTCAGCTAAATTTATTTCAATCCTCATGAATATTTGTTAAACAAAAACTTACATGGTACTATTACATGACCTAAAATAAAATGATTATGGGAGTTTATTATGTTATCAGAACAAAACAGCGCTTTTTTAAAACAAGTTGCAAAAACAGTAACTGCACAATTTGGTGAAGACTGCGAAGCTGTGATATATGAATTCACTGAAAATAAAACCGATCCTTCAATCATGTTCATTGAAAACGGGCATGTAACCAACCAACAGATCGGGGATAGCCCCTCACAATTTATATTAGACATACTGAAAAAAGATCCTAAAGAGATCAAGGAGCGCTACAATTATTTAACACGCACACAAGATGGTCGGGTATTAAAAACAAATACAATGTTTTACCAAGGAGTCAATGGAAAAATTGATGCCGTTTTTTCTATAAATTTTGATGCCACCACTTTATTTGCTGCTGAAAATACTTTGCATAAATTGACAGCTACTGATGAAGAGCCAAAAAAAGAAGAGAAATCAGATTTTATCCCACAAGATGTCAATGATTTATTAGAAGAGTTGATCAAAGAATCCGTCAAACTAATTGGCAAACCAGTCGCCTTAATGACTAAAGAAGAGAAAATAAAAAGTATTCAATTTTTAAATAATAAAGGGGCTTTTTTAATTACAAAATCTGGCGACAAAGTAGCGAAGTATTTCAATATCTCCAAATATACCTTATATAATTATATTGGTTAAGCTAAGCTGATAATCTTGAATGTGACATCTTAGGTTCTAAAATTAATCTAGCTCTAAGGCGCCCTCCTGCTCAATTTTACTTTACCTATATTATCTATAAAACCAAGACCATTGTTAAAATACTTCTCCTGTCTATTTAAAATTTGCTATAATGAAACCGAAAACAACACGTAAGGAGTCTTTAATTATGGACACGGTTTATCATCGTATTCAAAATCACTATGATGACCTTTCGAGTACAGAACAGCTGGTTGTCGATTATATCTTAAATAATGGTGATTTTTTAAATTTAAAAATGAAAGTAATTCAAGAAAGTCTGCACGTTTCGGCACCTACGATCGTTCGTGCTATAAAAAAACTCTCTTATCGTTCTTTTACTGATTTCAAGTATGCTCTTGCTAATTCCGAAAAGCAGGAAAACGAACTAAATCCAGAAGAAAGTTATGAAGCTTTGATTGATAGTATCTCCTCTGATTTTTCACGAACAATCGATATGATGGATAAAGAAAAGCTTTATGCGATCGCTACTGTTATATTGCAAAGCCACCGTATTTTTTGTGTTGGAATAGGGTCAAGTGTTAGTGTCGTTAATTCATTAAACCGTAAGCTTAAACAATTCGGATTGTGGTCAAATGACTACACTGAAGCAGCGCCCTTTCGTGATATTGCAGACATTGCAAGTAAAGGTGATTGTTTACTCATTTTTTCACTGAGTGGTAAAGAAGAACAGATTTTAGAAAGCGTAGCCAAAAATAAAGCAAAGGGTGTGACTATTATTTCTGTCACTGGATTTTCTAATAACCCTTTAGCTGGACTTTCAGATATCTCACTATTAACTTATCAAACACCACAAAAACGAACTAAATTACGTTCTCGTTTAATGTTATCCGTTGCCGCTGAAATTATTTTTGAGACCATTTTATTGCAAAAAAACGAAGAAAAATAAACGAGTCATCCCATCCAAAGTTAACCATAAAACTCAACTTTGGATGGGACTATTTTTAACTAATATAAAGCCCAACTTCATGAAAATTATCAATAATAATGTCCGCCTGATCTTGCACTTCTTGGGAGGCATGACTGAGACAAAAACTTTGATCTGAAGCTTGAAACATACTAATATCGTTTTCAGAATCACCTACTGTGATGATTTTTGCTTCTTCTTTACGCAAAATATCGACCGCTTTACCTTTTGTAACGTTTGGTGGGGTGATTTCAATTCGAGTAGAATTACTTTTGCACATCGAAAGTTGGGGAAACTCTTTTTGAATTTGTTCTAACACACTATCACAACGATTTTCTTCAGGTCGAATATTGATTTTATAAATTTTTTTGGGCATGATTGTTGCAAACGGATCTTTAGGATTTACCAATTTTACATTCCAAATACGGCCCTTTTCCTCTGATTGATAAGTACCAATTCGGCTTGTACCATCTAATGCGTCATAGACTAAGTTATTTGTTTCAATATATCTTAATAACTGCTCTAAAACATCAGTTTCAATAAACTTTTCTTGGATTATTTTTCCTTCTATTGTAACCAATCCACCATTAAACCCAACTTTTACATCTACTGGCAACTGAATTTGTTCTTCAATATAATCAATTTCTTTTACCGATCTGCCGGTAGCAATACCTACTTGCAAATTTTGTTTAATACTGGCAAAAAAATCCTTATCTTCTTTTGCTACTCGTTTTGAGTCCTTTACCAAAGTTCCGTCTAAATCGGTAAGCAATAACCTTTTTTCCATACTTATTCCGCCAATCCTAAAATATCTTGTATTTCAACTTTTAATTGGTTAGCTTTGCCGCCATAGATCGATTGCATTTGCATGCCTGACGTGGCAAACCCCATTGCCTCTAAGTTGTTTTTAATTCGCACTGAATCAACAACCGAATCATCTTTCACATTAATCCGCAAACGTGTAATACAAGCGTCTACCGCAGTAATATTTTCGGCACCACCATGAGCGTCGATCAGTTGCAGAGCTTGCTCATGTAACGGCAACTTCCCTTCTGAAGTTTGAGCAGCCTCTTTCTCTTTATCTTTTAAGGTTTTTACACCCATTTTTTCTCGTGTTTCCTCTTTTCCATGAAGTGCAATCGTCGATGGATCAGCTTCTCTTCCGGGTGTTTTAAAATTGAATTTTTTAATTGCAAATGTAAACACCAAATAATATACAACAAAACAAATGACACCAATAATTGGTAATAACCACCATTTTGTACGCGCTCCTTGGAAAACACCGTAAATTAAGAAATTAATAAGCCCATGTCCAGTCGGAGTTAAAAAGGCCCCACCAGCTAAAGTCGTTGCCAACATCGTCAAGCCTGCTAATACAGCATGAATTCCATAGAGAGCTGGAGCTACAAAAAGAAAAGTAAATTCAATTGGTTCAGTAATGCCTGTGAAAAAAGAAGTTAGTGCTGCAGCTAACAACAAGGAACCGACTGTTTTACGATTTGCCGGACGAGCCGTTTTGTACATAGCCAGCGCTGCACCTGGTAGTCCAAACATGTTAAACACAAATTTTCCTGCAGAGAACCGTGTAATCATTGGATTGATTGGGCCATCGCTTGACAAGGCAGCCATATAAGCATTAATCGTCCCAGAAAATTCTTGTCCATCAATCATGAATATCCCGCCTAATGGAGTCGTTCGGATAGGCCAGTTGACGCCATGTTGTAACCCAAAAGGTAACAATAATCGTTCAATTAAGCCATAAGCAAACGTCCCAGTATAGCCAGATTCTAATACCACTAAGGATAAAGCGTTGATTCCTTGTTGAATAATCGGCCAAATAAAGAAAAATAAAAGTGCAACCAGTGCCATTGTTGGTATAATCAGGATCGGCACCAATCTTGGACCACTGAAAAAGCCAAAGATCTGTGGGGCTTCAATACGAATAGCTTTTTTATGAACAAAATAAACAATTAAACCAGTAATAATTCCGCCAAACACATTTAAATCCATCGTTTGGATACCCAGTACTTCTGTTTGCATAGCTTGAGACATTAAATCGTCTGCATTTTCAGCACCCGTATCAACCAATCTACCGGAGATATCAAGTAAAAAATTTAAAGTATTATGCAAAACTAGAAAACCTAATAATCCAGATACAGCGGCTGAACCTTTTTCTTGCTTGGCCAAGCCTACAGCAACGCCGACTGCAAAAATCACTGGTAGATTATCAAAAGCTACGTTCCCTAATGTTTCTATAAACCCCATTACAATTTGCAAAATATTATTTTGCATCCAAGGGTACATTTCAATTGTACTTTCATTGGTAAACACTGAACCAATCCCTTTTAGGATACCAGCAGCTGGCAAAACTGAAACTGGTAACAAAAAGGAACGCCCAAATGTTTCAAAGATAAGTAAAAAACGATCTTTGTTACTCCCTTTATGTGCGTTATCCATTTGTAACATCCTCCTTTTCTTATGTTTATCATAACAAAAAAAGGAAAGATTGCGCTTTCTTATTGTACAAAATAAGGAATAAAGAAAAAAACTACTATTTTAGTAGTAAACTAGAAATGTGCGATTACGTTGTAGAAAACAATAAACGTTTACTGTTTAAAAGGATACTAGTTTGATAGACCTATCTTATAAAAAAGCCTTAGCAAGTGATTTATAACCACTGACTAAGGCTTAAAATAGCATTATCCAACAGAGCCTTCCATACTCATGTTGATCAATTGATTCATTTCGACCGCATATTCCATCGGTAATTCTTTCGTAATAGGATCCATAAATCCATTAATAATCATCGCAGTGGCGTCCTCTTCACTAATTCCACGAGACATCAAATAAAATAACTGGTCTTCAGAAATTTTTGATACGCTGGCTTCGTGTTCTAGCGCCACATCGTTATTTAAAATTTCATTATAAGGAATCGTGTCAGAAGTTGACTCATCATCCATTAAGATCGTATCACATTCGATATGGGATTTAGACCCTGCACTGTTGCGACCAAACGACACTTGCCCACGATAGTCTGTCTTCCCCCCGCCTTTTGCGACCGATTTTGAAATTAACGTGCTAGAAGTATGCGGAGCATTGTGATAGACTTTGCAACCGGCATCCAGATGTTGGCCATAATTAGCAAAGGCCATTGATAATACAGAAGCTTTAGAGTGCGGGCCCTTTAAGATACTACATGGATATTTCATGTTTACTTTACTACCTAGGTTACCATCAATCCATTCTAGTGTTCCATTTTCTTCTACCGTTCCTCTTTCAGTAACCAGATTATAAACATTGTCTGACCAGTTTTGGATCGTTGTATAACGGAAAAAAGCATCTTTTTTCACGACGATTTCAACACTTGCTGCATGAAGACTATTGGCTGAATAGTTGGGTGCTGTACATCCTTCAATGTATTGGATTGAGGCTCCTTCATCTACAATAATTAATGACCGTTCAAATTGGCCCGCATTTTCACCGTTGATCCGAAAATAAGTTTGAACGGGGATTTCACAGTGAACGCCTTTGGGAACATAGATAAACGTACCACCAGACCAAACGGCGCCGTTTAATGCTGTAAATTTATGTTCAGAGTTAGAAATAACGCTAGCAAAATATTTTTTTACCAAGTCAGGGTATTCGCGCAAAGCAGTATCAGTATCAGTAAAAATGATTCCTTGTTTAGCAAACTCATCCTTCATGTTGTGATAGACTACTTCTGATTCATATTGGGCTGCTGCACCTGCTAAATATTCGCGTTCTGCTTGTGGAATACCTAAACGTTCAAAAGTGTCCTTAATTTTATCTGGCACATCGTCCCAGCTATTCGTATTTTTTTCACTGGTCCGTTGATAGTAAACCACATCATCAAAATTAATTCCTGACAAATCAGGTCCCCATTCTGGAAGCGGGATCTTGTGAAATAATTCCAATGAGCGTAGACGGTAATCAAGCATCCATTGTGGTTCATCTTTTAGCCGAGACATTTCCCGAACGGTTTCTTCAGTTAATCCACTGCCACTAGAATAAACAGGTTTTACATCATCATGAAACCCATATTCGTATTCTCTGCTTTTTGTTTCTACTGCCATCTTCTGTATAACTCCTCTCTTTAGTAATACATGACTTCTGATTTACTAGAGATTGTTTTAAGTTTCACTAAAATCATTCTAATTATAACACAAATTCTACCTGTACAATCAAACAATGTCAAATTGGTCTATGCCTGTTATACCGCTGATTTCTCGTTTTAAAAACGACTATATTCGCCTTTTTTATCAAGAAGTGTTGGATGATTTTACAGATAAATGGTCGGTGCCCAATTGGGATTTTTTAACAAGCGCAAACGAATAATAGCCGGTATTTGGTTAAGTTCATTTGTTACTTCTCTAACTTTAGGCAAATCAGCTTCATCTAAATCAATTAACGTATAAACATAACCTTCATAACGTTCACTGGCTAAAATATCGATCTCAATATTATGGGCGGAAATTTTGTGAGAGATTTTCGAAAATATTTTGGGCTCGTCCATATAAAAAATAGTTAAGCGCGTAGGAGCAGTGAATGGAAGAAAAATATCCGGAAAATTCACCGATTGCCGTACTGTCCCATAAATTAGGAAATCGCGCATATTGTGCATCGCAGCCATCGCGCCGTCTTGTAGCGCTTTTCCGGTCGTACCGCCCATATGCGGCAATAACTTAATTTTAGGATTTTGTAAAAGCTCCGCACTAGGAAAATCCGATACATACCCTTTTATCTGTTCATTGGCTAATGCAGAAAGTAATGCGGCATTATTGACAATCTCACCACGTCCAAAGTTAAATAATATCGCCTCTTTACGCATGGATGAAAAGGCTTCGCTGTTAAATATCCCTCTTGTTTCATCAGTCAACGGTAATAAAATAACCACAAAATCCGGCCGCGGCAAAAGATCTTTCAAGTCATAGACCTGTTCGAAGTAATTCTGATTGCGCGGTTGCCGAGCGTAACCAATGACGTCCATACCCAAATTAAAGCAAGCTCGTGCTACTTGTTCACCAATAGCTCCTAACCCTAAGATTCCTATGGTCTTCCCTACTAATTCACTACCGATATAATTATTACGTATTTGTTCAGCTTGTTCTAATATATTCTCTCCTGTTAGAGTTTGCACAGCATCTGCGGCTTTTTCGATGGGACGAACACTGTTTAATAGGCTTGTAAGCACTACTTCTTTGACTGCATTCGCATTTACTCCTGGTGTGTTAAAAACCATGGTACCATTTTTCGTACAAGCTTTAACATTGATATTATTCACACCACTTCCAGCACGTCCAACAACCAAAAGATCCTCTGTAATGAATTGATCGGCAACTTGCGCACTCCGAACAAAAATTGCTGCAGGATGTGTGAATTCAGATGAAAATTCAAAACGTTCTACTCTGTTTAGACGCCGTTGTAATCTGTCTGAAAGTTCGCCTAGCGTTAAAATTTGGTACATACAGTATCCCTCCATTTCTTTTTTAAAACATTTTAATAAAATTTTACCCAAAAATGAGGTAAAATAATAGCAATAAACTCTGAGGTGATGAATATGCATATAGAAATGGTCAATTTTAAAGATAACCAACCCATTATTGGAAAAAATACACAAATGAAAGATATCACCTTTGGCGACTATGTAGAAATCGGCGAAGATAATCATTTAGATAATAGTTATATTGGCGATTATGTCTATAGTGGCCAACATTGCTACATTCAAAACAGCCATTTGAAACGCTTTATTAGTATCGCAGCCCTCGTAAGAATTGGTCCAACAAACCATCCTTTAAATCGTCCCACCCAGCACCTTTTTGGCTACAATGGCGAGGGATATGGTTTTTATCCTAAAGATAGCGAATTTTTAGCAGAACGCAAACAAAAAGTAACAACGATCGGCAATGATGTCTGGATTGGGCACGGTGTAGTCATACAAGCGGGTGTCACAGTTGGTAATGGCGCAGCTATTGCGTCCAATGCAGTGGTTACTAAAGATGTACCACCTTACGCAGTTGTCGGCGGCGTCCCAGCAAAAATTATCAAATATCGTTTTTCAGAGTATATTATTAACGCAATGCAGGAAATTGCTTGGTGGAATTGGGATCGAGAAACGTTAGAAGCAAGGTATTTAGATATGCGCCTGCCAATTGAAGAATTTGTCAAAAAGTATCATCAGTCTTAAAAAATTGTTCTATTAGATCTACTATAGATAAAATATAAAAAAAGTTAGTTGAAAAGCACATCCAGTAGTCGTAAATAACGTTTGACAGCTAGAAATAAGCTCTGCTAGTAACTATAGTAGAGCCAGTTTCTAGATAGTAAAAGCCATCTTAGTTTTTTAAGATGACTCTCAATATCATTTACTCATTTCCTTCTGGGACAATCGCAAATGCTCGAATGTTAAAACCGGGTGCTGATTTGATTTTTGGTACACCTACAACAATTGCAGCCCCTTTGGCAGGAACTTCTGCTAAATTGTTCATCACTTCAATTTGGTAATTATCCATTGATAGCCAGTATAATTCGCCAAGCAAATGACCGTTTTTAGCCTCCTCAATGGCTGGATCCGTATCTAAGGTCTCATGGCCAATCGCTTTTACATTTCGTTTTTCATGTAAAAATTTCAATGCTTCAACGGACCACCCCGGTGTATGGGCCTGACCATTTTCATCTAAGTTATAATAACTAGCTGGATCATTCCATCGCTCAGACCAACCGCTCGAAAAAGCAACGAAGCTGTCAGCTGGAATTTTACCATGCTCTTTTTCAAAAGCTAGGATGTCATCTACTGTTAGCATATAATCATGGTTCGCTGTTACTTCTTTTTCTTTATGAATAACGAACATTGGCAAAACAAATTCTTTTAATTCTAATTCTTCTAGTGATCTTTTTCCTTCAGAAAAATGAACGGGTGCGTCAATGTGCGTACCGTATTGTGTAGCTAACGCGTACTCTTTTGCAAAAAAGCCGTCGTCTTTTACTGTGTATAAGGTATTCTCAGTAATTGGCTTGAATGCTTGAAAATAAGGCATTTCGGGCGTCACTGTGTGGGACAAATCAATCCACTTTTGTTCCTTTAAATAAAGAATACTTTCCGTAATTTTGCTCATTGAACAAACCTTCTTTCTACTACAATGTTTGGCTTTTCCTACAACAGAATAGATAATTGTTATGATTTTACCATAGTACTTTCAAAATACAAAGAAAAAAAGCTGTGACGTCTGTTATCACAGCTTTTTTAACGTTTCGATTCAAACCATTAAACCAATTGGACCAAAACTTACTCTTTATAATATTTTTTCCCGGTCGTCTCTTTATAGTCTGTCATCATAATTTCCCAAGACGTTTCAATATTTTCTGCTAAACCAAATAGACCGCTTCGGCCTACGATATAGATGTCTGGCCCAGCTTTATCAATTTTAGCAAAAGATTTTCGATTAGATGAGCCATCCATTTCGATGAAATACTTATAATCATTTGTTTCACGTAACTCTCTTAGCTGAACAATTTTTTCTAAAGTATTATCAATAAACTTTTGTCCAGCAAAACCTGGATCCACAGTCATTAATCCTGATTGAATTAGGAGCTTTAAAAAGCAACTTCAAAATAATATTATTGCGACGTACTAACGATTCTTTTTCTTTAGTTGTCATTTTATTTTCTGTATTTAAATGTAAATATTTATCATAATCTAATCGAAATCCTTTCCCAATTTCAGAAATAATAATGTCTCCTTCGGCTGATTCTTCATTAATTTTCTTTACCGTACGATAAATTGTTTTTGTAGAAACACTCGAAATTTCCGCTAATTGATGTGCAGTAAGCATCATATTGTTTTTCATCAGTATTTCAATTAAATAATTCTCTCGTTTACTTAACTGCATGTAACCAACTCCTTATTTGTACTTTAACTCATTTTTTGAAAACGCAAACATTTTGTTGTGTCCATATTGACGGACATTTTATCAATAAGAGTAAAAAACCATTCTCATTAATTTTGAGAATGATTTTTTCTAAATTTAAATAAAATAAGTATGCGCGAAATAACGTTTAGCCATTATACAATTCATTATACTTGAAAGAAGTGTTGCATAGGGCATTACTTCTCGTCAAAGCTCTCTTTTCTTTAAATTTTACATAAATAAAAAAGCTACCTTAAGATAGCTTTTGCCAATGCGAAACGAGTTAATGTATATTGATCAAGAATTTCAGCGACACCGAGTGACATGCCTAAAATAAAGAGTAAACCAAAAAATAAGAGTAAGATCGTTTGTTCTTCTAAAACACCAAAAAAACTGAATAGAAATGGCGTAATAACTGGATGAAATAACAAAATAAAAGAGCCGTAGGACGCAATATTTTGAACCAGAGTTTGTTTTAATCCTACCATACTCATTGAAATGCTATAAACAAGTAAAAAGCTACAAGCAAAATAAGGAAGTAACGCGGGTTCTAATAAAAGAATCTCAGCACTGTAAGCTTCCGCAAAATAAATAAACGGAAGAAAAGACAAAATAGTCATTAAAACAATCAACGGCTGATTCTCTTTTATCAATTTTTTCAAAGTTTGATAATGATAGCCTATGTAAGTCCCTAAACAATAAAAAAATAGCCAGCTTAATAAGTTAACATCATTATTAAAAAAAGGATATTGAAAAATAGCATCATTTGCAAGATACGTGATGCTAATAAAGAAACTAACTAACACCATTGTTTTATGATAACGACCTATTTTTCGAAAAAAAAAGATTTAAGATAGTAAATTGGAAAATAACTAAAACAAATGAACCATGCCAATTTCCTTGAATCACCATATTGATAAAACTCTCTTTAAAGCTTTCAGTACTAATTTGGCTATTATAAAGACTATAAACAATGCCAAGAAGAATGTAAGGAATAAAAATATATCTAATGTTTCTCCATAGATACGTACTTACTTTTGTCTTTGTATGTAAGATTGTATCTTGAATTTGCCACAAAATAATAATACCTGGTAGGCCAAAAGAAAAAAGATGGCGAATCCAAAATAAGGTCTGAATTTGATTATCGTCCACACCAGATCTGAAAGTATAGCTAAGCAAAATTTGTGAAATAATTGTTACCACAATCAAAATGATAAAGATATATTGATGGTTACTTTTAGTTGTCTTCATTGTTTTCAAATCCTTTCCATGACTCAATCAATCGTTCAAACGAATCCTCATTTATCAAAATACGAGGTAAGTATTGATCGTTTAAATCCGGTGTGATAATTTTTTCTTCTAGCGTAAAGCCATATTTGATCCCTGTCTTTTCCAATGCTTTTGAAACTGTGTCGTTACCTCCGCCATACGGATAAGCAAGTGCCTGGTTGTCAATATCCCAGTGCTCTTTTAAATATTGGTTACTTTTTTGAAAATCTTGGTAAATACTGGTATATTTTTCTTGGACCAATAACGAGCGGTTCTTATCATCTAGATAGTGTAAATTATCCGTATGTGAAGCGAAATCCCATAGACCTGTTTGATACATTTCTGTTAATTCTTTATTGTTAATCATTTTCATATCACTAAAATTTGAATTTCCGACTTGACCTGTAATCACAAATCCTGTGGCGGGTATATCTAATTTTTTCAAAATAGGAAAAGCATGATCGTAAATCGTATGGTCCATATCATCAAAGCTAATCCACACACTTCTTTTAGGGAATTGTCCGGCTTCTTTATATTTCAATAATTCATCTAGGGTTAAAAATTGAGCGTCATGGTCAATCAACCAATTCATCTGACGTTGAAACTCATCGGTTGAAACACTGTAACGTTTTAATTCATATGGATTGGAAAAAAATAATAAAAAACGATCTAGCCAGGTAATGTCTCGTACTCTATGATAGTTTAAAGCTAGCACAGAGTTCTCTTCATAATCCAAGCGTTCAATGGGATCTGTTTGGCCTTCTTTTGCCTCCACCTCTATATTGTTAAATAAAAATATACCTAATATTATAAAAGCTAATAAACTAATTTTACTTTTCTTTTTCATTTTCGTTTATTCCTGCACCTCTTTTTTTAAAGGGACCAAAATTATAAGTTATGGTTAAATAAGCAATGATAATAATACCTCCAATGAGGTTTAACATAATTAGTGTCATTAAGTCCGTGCGAGTAATTTTTAAAATCGTGCGAATAAGTTGTACATAATACAAATCCACGCCGAGTAAAGTAAAAATAACCGTCACAAAAGCTAATAAAGAGAAAATCCATAACATCAGTGAGAAAAAAGCTAACGCTAATTCTCTTAATCTTTCTAAACTAGCTTTTATCTTTGAACCTTTCCCCTGTCTGGACTTTTCCATGTCGCATAAGCTCCTTTCTCTCTTTTTAAGGCTTTAGGTAACGCAAAAACATTGGTAACGGCATTGATTGCCCAATAAAAGATCGGATACCAGCTTAGAAAAAGAAAATAAAACATATTTTTTCGCTCGTAACGGCTGTCAATGAAAAGCTGAGCTGAAAATAAAATAATATTAACCGTAATTAATACAAAACTTGAAGCTAAAATAATGTTTAGCGTTTCTTCATAGAAATAATAATCAAGAAAATTAAGATTTAATAGTAAGAAAATAATCGAAAAAACAATAGAGAAAACCCATATAAGAGAAATCAGTTGTTCTGCAAACAAAAACCAAAATGGAATGCTTTTCTTTTTAAGCACTTTTGTGAAATCCCGCACTAAGACTTCCTGGTTGCCTTGCGCCCAGCGAAGTCTTTGTTTAAGTAATCCTCGAAGAGTTTCAGGCACAATCATCCAACACAGGGCATGGGGTTCATAAGCAATCACGTAATTATGTAAATGCATTTTCCAAGACAAGGCAATGTCTTCAGTGACCATATCAATATCCCAAAGATTACAATCTTCTAGTGCTTTTTTACTAAGCAAGGTAAATACACCGGAGATGGTATTAATGTATCCATTCATTGATTGTGCTCGTTTAATACCTCCGATAATACTGGCAAATTCAACTGTCTGTATTTTTCCTAATAAGCTTCTCTTATTACGTATCCTTGGATTACCAGTAACCGCGCCAATATTTTCATAAGTATAAAAATTATCGATCATATAATAAGGCGCCGGATCATCAATGGTTGTATCTGCATCCACACACATAATATAATTATACTTTGCTATTTTTACACCTGAATTTAAAGCATTCGCTTTTCCTTGATTCTGTTTCAAATCGATAAATTTAAACGGATAAACTTCATTTAATTTTAATAAAACTGCAGCTGTATCGTCCTGACTTCCATCATTAATAACGATTAACTCTTTTTTTGGATAAGAAAGGGTTGAAATATTTGTAACAGTCTCTGCGATTGTTTCAGCTTCATTAAAACACGAAATAATAAACGTGATACCTTCACGAGGTCTTTCATAATCAAGCGTAGCTTTCTTACGTTCAATCAAAAAATAATAGAATAAAGCGCCGATCAACCAAAAAAGAGAGAGTACTAACGGGTAATAAAGTAAAAATGAGGATAAATAATAGATAATTTGCATAGCTTGTCTCCTTACAGAATTCAATAGCAACATTTATTTATAACAACCTAAACCATCATGCGTTTTGTCATGCAAAAAAATGATTATAGAATAGAAAAACGCCATATTGATTGATGCTTTTTTCTTATAAACTCCATTAAAAAGCAGCATAATCTTTACTTACTTTTAGTTATTGTTGTTTAGTCTACCACCATAAAATGTAATTTGCAATTTTTTTGCAATACATTTTGCATTTTATAACAACGTGCATACAGCAAACTAGATCCCTATTAGAATAATGGTATAAGGATAGAGGTGAATTCATGACTAAGTTTAGGGTAAAATCTGAAAAGAACGACTCAGTAAATAAAACTATCCGTTTTCCCCAAGATTTGAATGAACGGATTAGTGAAATTGCTCAACAAAATAACACTACTTTTACAAGTGTTGTTTTGCAAGCTTGTGAATACGCATTGCATAATATGGACGACGATAATTTTAAAGACAAAAAGACCTCAAAAGATTGGCTCTTTGTCAACTGGTGTTGGTAAAGAAAACTCGATAAATAAAGGAAGCAGTTAGGCGCTATGGTCTAGCTGCTTTTTTTAGTTTGTATAGGTAAGGGTCCGGGTTGGAAATACTTTCCTCGGTATAAAAAGATCCGTTGCCGAAAGTTCTCAAAGCTATGGAAACCATAAGCGACTCGTTTTAGGACTTTAATATGATTATTTAAACCTTCTAAAGGACCATTAGAGTAAGGCACCGTTAAAGCCAGCCGGATCTCTTGTCGATACTTGCGAAAGGTCTTGACTACGGGCTGAAACGGGTCAGGAAGCTGAGACAAATCGGTTTTTAATAATTGATCCAAACGTTCGATATCTTGCTTATGAAATGCAGAAAGGAACGATTGATAGATTTTATAGCCTTGTCTAAGCGTGGAATGATAACTTAATAAGCGGTCGACAATCTCTTGCTCGGTTAAATGATCCCGAAAACTAGGCCGCCAATATCGTTTTTTGTAATCCAGTGCCCAAGCTTTTTTCTGTAGAAGTTTCCAATATTTTTTGAGGTGCTTATATTCTTTTTGCCGACGGTTAAAGGTGTTCATCACTTGTTTCCGTTGTTGTTGGAAAGCTCGCCCAATATGTTGGCTCATATGGAAACGATCAATGACTAACTGCGCATTAGGAAAAAGGGCTTTAACTAAGGAAGCATACGGACTGTAAAAATCCGAAACGACATAGTGCACCTTGGCTCTTTCCTCTCTAGGATAACGAGCGAAAAAGGCTTCTAAATGAGGCAGTTGTCGATTAGCGACAATCTCTAAGAGTTGCCGCGTTTTCCCATTCATCATAATAAAACTCATGGCACCAGAAACTCGTTTGACCGATTGAAATTCATCAAAACAAAGTACTTCCGGTAAGGAAGTATTGGGGGTTAGCTGTTTAGGTTGAAAACTATGCAGCACACGTAAAACTGTCGTCGGCGAAACATGCTTCAACCGGGCGACCATTGACATCGACAAGGGTTGAGCTAATTTTTCTGCAATGGCGAGTTTGACGCGTCGAGCGATCGAACAATGACGGTCCGCGACACTGGTTTCGGCGATAGAAGTTTTCCCGCAAGTTTTACAACGAAAACGTTGTTTCTTCATTTTAAGTAAGGTTTTGTATTCACTCACATCGTTAAGCTGAATCGTCACTTCCTTGAATCCCCATTTCATTAAACAAGCCGTATCTTCTTCGCCACAGTGAAAACAGGCTTGTGGACGATAAGAAAGCTGACCATAAAAGACAAAACAAATGACGCCGTTAATGGCTTCTTTTTGGAAACAATCTTCTTCAAAAGTCAGATTTAAGTCTAGGATATCTAGGATTTCTTTAGTATAATGAGAGATGGACATCTTGAAACACTCCTTTGGATATTTGTTTGGTACCTTTATTCTACGGGTTTTCAAGGTGTCTGTTTTCTATTTTGCTCAGAAAATATAAAAAAACTAGTATGGGCTACAAGAAAATCATTCTTGTCTACCAACACTAGAAATTATAGAGCCAAAAGATTAGCTCTACTTTTGAGGTCTTTATTTCTTGCTATTTTATCTAGGTTTGTCTATACGTATTTAAAAAAACTGTATCTAAGTACATTCTCTCTGATAAATAAAATCCAGCCTGCTCCAGATTGCTTTTTTGTTGAAGGCTGAATTTATTTTAATTTAAAAGTGAAATTGCACGATCATTGAAATTTCCTGCTGGATTATATATTTGGATTACTTTCCTTGCTTTTGCAATGTGAAAGATTCCAATAAATTCACCTTTTGACGATAATTATTTGCAGACAGTGGATTGATTTTTTCTTCTCTTTCAAACGTATCAATTTGTTGACGTTCGAAGGTGTAGGCATTGATCAACTCTTCCTTATAATAGTTGCTATTTTCCACTGCTTTAGGCTCAATAATATCCCGTTTATATAATTGTTTTAAAATTAAAGAGCGGCGATTGTCTAGATAGGATAAAATTTGCGGATCGAGGTCATTTTCCTCTTTTTTCAATCGTTTGCGAATCAAAATGGTATTATTGACGAAAATACTTTTTAATTCTTCAATGTCAACGTTGAAATAATCACGGTTTTTTGCACGTCGTTTACGAATCATATATCGCTTAGGATGCGCAATATTACGTATAATCCTTCGTCCGGTTAACAACCAGAAACCACTGAAACTTAAAAACTGTCGCTTACCTACAAGCTCATGATATTCCAATAAGCGGTTGTAAATTCTGTAACTTTTCTCGCTGATCTTCTTTTTTTGATATAAATCATCGAGGCCCCCTTGTTCGATAGCTAAAAACCAGCCCTGTACTTCTTGAACTTTAATTTGTTCACTCTCAGTCATGGCTTCAGTCATCAATTCAAATGTTCGTTGGCGGTATTGCTCAATAACAGTTTCAATTGCCATAATGTGCATAGCAGATAATTCCTTATGGCTCCGTTCTATTTGCAAATAGCGAATAACAGATTGTAGGATCTCTAACTCACCACGATCAACCGGTTTTTCATATTCCCCTTCTGAGAAAAATGGTAAAGCAACCATACCGATTAACAAACTAATGAAAATAACACAGGCAGTCAAAAAAAGCAGTAAAGCACGTTGCTCAAAAGCAATTCCATGAATGGAAACGGGCAAAATGAACACTGTTGCCAAACTAATCGTTCCCTTCACTCCGCCAAATGTCAACAAAAGCAAATCACGCAGTGGGCTTTTTTCTCTGTGTTTTCTTTCTTTAACTAAATAATAAAGACCAATATAAAGGAAACGAACAAAGAATATTACAGCTACAATCAGTAAAACCATACCAACCAGCTGCAAGTTTGAATAGGTACGATCACTCCATACAGGACGAAAAACTTCAGATAACTCGATACCTAAAAAAAGGAAAACAAGCGCGTTCAACGTAAATCCTACAGTGCTCCAGATGTTCGCAGAAATATTAGCTAGTTCGGCGTCAAAGACTGTGACTCGATATTGGCGTTTTGACTGTAAAACACCTGCGATTACAGCAGCAATAATACCAGAAAATCCAAGCAGCTCTGATAACACGTAAGCTACAAAAGGAAGTAATAATTCAATCAATAAATAACTTATAACATCTTGTGAAGCAGTTCGTTCAAGAAAATGGATTACTCGATTCTTAGCCCAGATTACAGCGATTCCCACTAAGGCTCCACCCATACTAGAAAACAAAAGGGTAACGGAGGCATCTAAAAGTGAAAATGCGCCAGTCAGTAAAGTAGAAACGGCAAATTGAAAGGCAGTAACACCAGAAGCGTCATTGAGCAATCCTTCTCCTTCTAAAATATGTAACACTTTTTCTGGCATTTTTAAGCGCCCAGCTAACGATCCAACAGCAACTGCATCCGTTGGACCAAGTGCTGCTCCAAACGCCAGGCACGCCGCTAAAGGTACACTGGGAAAGAAGGCGTAAAGTGTAAATCCAACTGCTGACATTGTTAAAAGCACTCCTGCAAATGCCAGAAATAACACAGGTCCGAAGTTTTGAACGATCGAACGTGTATCTGAATTTTTTCCTTCACGAAATAGCAAAGGTGCAATGATCAACACCAGAAACATTTCTGGCTTAAAATCAATTTCATTTCCATATTTTGATAGCCCTAAAAGAATACCTAGAAAAATTTGCGCAAAAAAGATGGGAACTGTGGGCATCATTTTGGTTAAAATATTAGAAAATGTTATTAAAACCGCGATGATAATAATTAATTCAATAAATTCCATTGCATCACCTCATGCCGTTTATTATACACGCTTGACTTCCCAATGAGGATAGATTTGCCTTGAAACGCCCAACAAAAAAGTTTACAGTATTCCTACTTTCAAAAAGGCCAATTATCAAACAATACTCGTTTACGTGAAGTTTGACGAGTTAGTGCGTCTAGTCCTTATAAAGAAACGTGATAACCAATTAAGAAAGTGACACACCCCCCTCTGATAACAAAATACCCGAACTATAGAGAAGATTATTCCTGCGCCTAGGCCAGGATGGTTTTGTCACAAGTTCGCGACAAACAGCCATTCTCATCAAAATAGTTCGGATATTTTTATCTTGTTTTCACTTATGTCGCAGTCTTATGTTTAAAATGGATTTACCAACATTTAACAAGTAATAACGATATTATACATTTGTCACTTTTCGATAATACGGGCTGGGCTTCCTACAGCCGTAGCGTGATCAGGTACATCTTTTAATACAACAGCGCCCGCACCAATTTTACTAAATTTTCCAATAGTCACTGGACCTAGAATTTGGGCATTTGCACCAATATAAGCACCACTTTTGATATGTGGATGTCTTCTGCCAGTGTCTTCAATATGACGTGAACCTAGCGTCACGCCTTGTAATAACACTACATCGTCTTCTATAATTGCCGTTTCGCCGATAACTGTCCCCATTCCGTGATCAATAAATACACGTTTGCCAACCTGAGCTTGAGGCGCAATCGATATTCCGGTACGATGTTCGCTATGGCGTCTGACAAAACTAGCTAAAAAAGGATGACGATGTTGAGCAAAATAATGGGCAATCCGGTGCCAGAAAAGAGCCTGTACCCCAGGGTAAGTAAAAATGACTTGAGGAACGCTATATGCAGCTGGATCCTGTCTTAAAATCGCTCGCGCAGTCTCAAACATAATTAATTTCCTTTCAAATGATTAAAACTTTGTTCCAGGTCAGCTAAAAGATCATTGATATCTTCTACTCCAACTGATAAACGAATCAGCTCGTCTTGAATGCCATTTGTCAAACGAATTTCACGTGGGATTGACCCATGAGTCATCAACGCTGGTATTTCAATCAAACTTTCAACAGCGCCAAGGCTTTCTGCTACCGTGATCACTTGTAATTGTTCCACAAATTCTTTAGGATCAAGTCCTTCTTGCAATTCAAAAGAAATCATTCCGCCAAACCCATTCATTTGTTTTTTAGCCGTGTTAAAATCTGGATTATCAGGGTCACCTGGATAGTAAATTTTGCTTACTAATTGTTGTTTAGACAAATAATTAAAAACAGCCTCGGCATTTTGTAAGTGAGCTCGCATCCGCAGCCCTAATGTTTTCATTCCTCTTTGTAACAACCAACTATCATGTGGGGACAAAATACCACCAATCGCATTCTGCAAATATTTGAGATCTTCTGCTAGTTTATCGCCTTTTGCAACTACCAAACCACCAATGACATCACTATGGCCTCCTAAATATTTAGAAGCGCTATGAATGACAATATCTACTCCAAATTCAAGGGGGCGTTGGATGTAAGGAGAACTGAAAGTATTATCGATAATGCTCAATAAATCATGTTGTCGGGCAATTTGCGCAACAGCTTCGATATCTGTCACACGAAGCAATGGATTAGTAGGCGTTTCAAGATAAATTGCTTTTGTTTTTGCAGTGATTGCTTGTTCAACAGCGGATAAATCACGCGTATCAACGACTGTAAATGTCATCCCAAATCGTTTCAATACACCATCAATCAAACGGAACGTCCCACCATAGACGTCGTTACCGACAACAAAGTGATCCCCTGCAGAAAATAAAGAAAAAATTGCATTGATTGCAGCGGAACCTGAAGCAAAAGCCAGCCCAGCATCTCCTCCTTCAAGATCGGCAATTAACTCTTCAACGGCTTCGCGGGTTGGGTTTCCTGAACGTGAATAATCGTATTTGCTTTCTCCGATCTTTTTTTGTTGAAAGGTCGTCGCCATATGGATGGGAACTGACATCCCACCTGTTGTTTCATCGATTGAAGTACCACCATGTATTAGTTTTGTGTTAAATTCCATCATAAATTCCTCGCTTTCTTATTGGTAAATATGTTGACTCAAATAACGTTCACTACTATCTGGAAAAATGGTTACAATGTTACTTTTAGGGGGCAGCTTTTCTGCAACTTGCAAACTTGCGGCTAGCGCTGCTCCACTTGAACTGCCAATAAATAAGCCTTGCTCTTTCGCTACTTTATTCACTTGAAAAAAAGCATCTTCATCAGAGATCGTTACTATCTCATCCATCATTGTATCTTTAAAAAATGGCGGTGTAAATTCAACGCCGATTCCTTCCGTTTTATGCGAATGCGCCGGACCCCCATTTAAAATAGAGCCTTCTGGTTCGACAACTATTGCTTTAACATTAGGATCTTGTTTCTTAAAATATTGCGCGCTCCCGGCAAAAGAACCACCGCTGCCCGCACCTGCAACAAACGCGGTGATTGATCCTGGCAAATCTGCACTAATTTCTGGCGCTAACGTGTGGTAGTAAGTTTCTGGATTGGCCTTATTTTCAAATTGCAACGGAACAAATGAGTTTTCCACTGTCTTTTCTAATTCACGAGCTTTTTTTATCGCGCCTTTAATCCCTTCTTCGCTTGGTGTATGAACAATCTTAGCGCCTAGTGCTTTCATTAGTTCTTGTTTTTCAAAGCTAAATTTCTCTGGTACTACCAAAATGGTAGGTAGCTGATAGGTTTGGGCTACTAGAGCAAAACCAATACCGGTATTCCCTGCAGTAGGTTCAATAATCGTTGTCTGATTATTAATTTTTCCTTCTTCCCAGGCTTTTTGGAATAGATATTTTCCCAAACGGTCTTTAATACTACCACCTGGATTGTACATTTCTAATTTAGCATAAATGTGACTTTGATTAGGTATCTCCATTTGTAAATCAATCAACGGCGTATCTCCAATCAATTGCGTCACTTGTTTTATCAACATTTAAACCTTACCACCTTTCTTTTTTACACGAAAAAAGGCGCGAAAATCAATTAAGATTTTCGCGCCTCGGGTCCTTCAAAACCAGTTTGCCATTTGAACTTTTGAGGAAAATCCTCAATTAAAGCTCACGCAAAGCCAGCCAGATATCGCCACAACGCGACATCTGACAACAGCTATATGAAAAAACGTTAAACTTTGCGTAATTCATGACAAACCCTCCGTGTTAAATTCTTAAACTAAATATAGCGAGTTTTTTTTCATTTGTCAAACATTATTTTTCCAGAAAAGAAGCAGCTAGTTTATTATATTGCATCGCTTCTTTGACCTCATCACTGTTTCCACCTAAGATATCAACTAGTCGGTAACTAAAAGCTAGTGCTGTTGCAGGCCCGCGACTCGTCGTCACTCGGCCATCTTTTACTACTAACATTTCTGAATGGTTACCCGACTTAATGTCGTCTTCAATACCTGGGAATGAGGTATAATTTTTATCTTGCAATAAACCGGCTTCTTCTAAAACCATTGGTGCTGCACAAATTGCTCCAATTTGTTTGCCATTGTTATAAGCTGTTTGTAAACTTTCGATGACAGTTGGATTATTTTTTAGATTATTAGCGCCTTGCGTACCACCAGGTAAAACAATCATATCATAATTTTTTAAATCTTCACTTAACAATTGGTCACTTTTGACCGTGATATTGTGGTTACCGGTCACTTCTTTATCAAAACCAACCATTGTAACATCCATCTCTGCTCTACGCAGCACATCAACAATCGTTAGCCCTTCAATTTCTTCAAAACCTGGTGCAAAAACTACGGCTACTTTACTCATAATCAGATTCCTCCTAAATTCGTTTATTCTGCTTCGGAAATGTCTGCTAATACACTACCATAATCAAAATCAGTTTTCATAAATGTTTCATCTGTTGTTGGAAATTTTTGTTCCACTGTGTCAACAGTTTGCCATTCGATGAGTGGTTTATTAATTTCAAATGATAGAATATGACCGCCAAATGAATGATCGTCGCTTATAAAGTGCAAGTGAAAACCACTTGCTGAAATCGTGCCAAAAAGTTCAGGGGTGTAAATACCGACCAACGTACCGGTAATATCTTCGGCGGTAAACTCTGCTTGATCTCTGGCAACATCGACCAGATCAGGATATGGCTTTTCTTGTTTTTGTACCGAACGGCATTTAATTTTCTGGAAAGTTCCGTGTAATTTTACTGCTTGAAAAACATTTTTGCTCGAAAATTGATTTGTTAATTTTTCTTCTAAATTATCCTTGCTTATTTTTTCATTTAAAGTTGTTTCATTCTCAGAGCTAAAGTCAATTACTGCAGCATAAGGCGTCGTCTCTTCGGGTCGAACTTCATGAATCTGCCCTTTCACATCAAAACGGTACGCTTGATGGTTCAAAATCACTAGTTCTCCATCTAGCTGGTCCACCGTTCCTATACCAATTCCGCCATTTTTTAATACTTCTCCAATTGAAAAAGACCCGTCAAAACCACCTTTCATCAAGGTTCCTAACGTATTGTAATGAAATAATCGTCCAGTCATCGGCCTCACCTTTCTTATATAACTATCATAACAAAATTTGAGCAGTCATTAAAATATAAGAATCATAGCGTAACGTTTTAAGTTATATAGGTATATTTTACATAAGTTTAAAAACATTCAACATCATAGGTCCAGAGACAGAGAATAGAATACGAATTGGCTCCCATGTTTGAAAAGGTAGGCGAACAACTCCTGTTCTTACTTTAGATTTCCCGATTTCTAGAGTACCTTTGCGAATCCTACTCTAGTTTTCCAATTTCTAGAGTCGCTTTTCGAATCCTACCCTAGTTTTCCCGATTCCTAGGGTCCCTTTTCGAATCCTACCCTAGTTTTTCCAATTTCTAGGATCCCTTTTCGGATCCTACCCTAGTTTTTCCAATTTTCATTAGTAGCTATCACAGTCTAATGACAAACAACGACCACTTTTTCTTCACCACTATAAACCTCAATAAATTTTACACTTACAATCATAGCTGCTCATATTCAGCTAAAAGTTATGTTTAGCTAATCTTCTACTTCTGAACGAGGAGTGTTCTATCATTTCACTGTTCGTTCAGTATTTGAATGAACAGTGTTTTAACTTTTCGCTATCCATTCAGCTTCTATTCTTTCTTTTTTTACTGCGCAAAAAAAGGCTAGAGCAAAACTCTAACCTTTTCTTATACTTATTCATCAAATTTGAAAAGATCTGTTGAGAGGTAACGTTCACCGTTATCGGGCACTACGGTTACCACCGTTTTTCCTTTGCCTAATTTCTTAGCAATTTCAATCGCACCGAAAATATTTGCTCCTCCAGAAATACCTGGTAAAAAGCCTTCTTCAAAGTTAACTTTATGGGCCATGTCAATCGCTTGATCACTGGATACAGTCACGATATCTTGGTAAATCGATTGATCGAGTACTTCAGGAATAATACCCGCTGAAATTCCTTGAATTTTGTGTTTGCCTTTAATTCCTTCTTTGATCAATGCCCCTTCAGCAGCCTCTAGTCCATAAATTTGCGCATCTTCATTTAATTTTTTTAAAGCACGACCTACTCCGGTAATGGTTCCGCCAGTTCCTATGCCAGCGATGAACGCATCAGGCGTACCGCCATTGAAATCTCTGATAATTTCTTGTCCAGTCGTTTTTTCATGAATTTCAGGATTTGCTGGATTTTCAAATTGCATAGGCAGAAAATAGCCGTTTTCATCAGCTAATTCGTGGGCTTTTTGGATCGCGCCACTCATCCCATCTGCACCGGGCGTCAAGTATAATTCCGCTCCGTAACCTTTCATCAGGGAGCGGCGTTCTACACTCATTGTTTCTGGCATCGTAATAATCAAACGATAGCCCTTAGCTGCAGCAACTAGCGCTAAGCCAATGCCCGTATTTCCTGAAGTTGGTTCGACGATTGTTCCTCCAGGTTGTAAACGTCCGTCTTTTTCAGCCGCTTCAACCATCGCAAGTGCAATCCGATCTTTGACTGAACCTCCAGGATTATAAAATTCTAGTTTTGCGTATATTTGAGCGGCATCTTCTGGCACAACCTTGTTTAGTTTTACCATAGGTGTATTTCCAATCAGCTCTACAATATTTCCTACTTTACTCATGACAATTCTCCCTTTCGTTAATAATTTCTAATGAAAAACTTGTTCAACTCTTCTTAAAATAAACGACGAATCTTGTTGACTCTTTTTTTAGAAAGCGTTCTCTTTTTTGCTTGCTTTAAAAAAAGAGTATCAAGTTTTTAAAAACCACTCTTTTACAAGTATTTGTTTTCACCCTACGTTTCGTTAACTAGCTTTATTCTAACAAAGGGGAAGTTTGCAGGCAAATATAACGGCGCTTTAAACAGATAAGTATAGACTGTTGTCTGTACTTTGCAAGCTATTTTTTGCTAAAATAATTTAAACGGGGGAGATAGCATGAATGAAACACTTACCAAGCTCAGCAAACGACTAGCTCTGGTTTTACGTCATCATCCAGAAAAGATCGGCATCCAATTAGATGAATATGGGCGAGTAGATATTAACGAACTAATCGACAAATTCAATGCGCACTATAGCCAAAAAATAAGCCAACAGCAAATTGAACAAATCATAAATAATAGTCCCAGACAACGGTATGTGATCGAAGGAAAACAAATCAGGGCGTTATACGGTCATAGTATCCCAGTCTTGCCTTTACAAGAGCCAACGACCCCACCTGAAATTTTATATCACGGAACCAGGCTAGCTGCGGCAAAAATAATCCAAACAGAAGGCCTTAAGAAAATGGGGCGTGAATTTGTCCATTTAGCAGAAAATATAGAAACAGCGGAAAAGATCGGCAAACGCCACGAGGCAGCACCTGTTATTTTTCGTATCTATGCCTTAAAAGCTTGCGCGGCTGGCGTTTACTTTTACCCGACAGAAAGTGGCATTTGGCTAGTAGAATATCTGCCCGCTACTTATCTGATAAATGAAAAACAAGCATAGAAAATCTGATCAGACTTTCTATGCTTGTACTTTATTCATTATTGATCTTCTTGTTCTTCTTCAGAAGAGATTGTTGGTTCTTCATCTGATATCTCTTGGTTGTTTATTTCGGAGGATTCAGCTGTTGAATCTTTTTCAGCTGTGGCAGAGGTTTCCGGTTCTTCTACAGATTCAGTTGTTTCGGTTGTATTTGGAGATTCGCTTGTTTGGCTTGTCTCGTTCTCACTTGATTCTGAGGTTTCACTTACTTCAGAATCAGAAGTCTCGCTAGTCTCACTTGTTGTTTCTGATGTTTCGGTTACTTCTTGCTCATCGGTTGTCTCTTGTGTTTGGTTGTCTGAAGTATCACTACTGCTTGTTGTTTGCGTTTGACTTGTCGTCGTTGTTTCAGAATAATCGGTTGTCTCTTCAACAGAACTTGGCGTCGTATCTGGAGCCGCTGTGGCAGGCTCTTCGTTGGTAGAAGTTGTGCTAGTCGTCTCTGTTATTTGGTTTTGTGAGCTCGAAGGTTGTTGTTCCTCGCTCGTTTCCTCTGTAATTCTTTCTTGGATCGATTGAAAAGGTGCAGCCACAAACGTGTTCGCATCATTTCTTACAGCTACACTCAAAATAAAGGTTGCAAGACAGCTGATCAGTAATGCTTGAAGATTAAATTTATTTTTCATCTTTACGTTCAACTCCTCTGCAAAACGAACAGAATTGTAACACACATTTGAACGCGCAGCAAGTTCTCCTTTATTTTATTTTAAACGAAAACCTTAAAGAGTCAATAAACAAACTCTGTTTCCATTCATTATTTTTGTTATTTTATCAACTAAAAAATCGGTCTGTCATTTAGTTGAACAGGCAAAAAAACAGCACGATAGATTTTCCGTGCTGTTCTTTGTTAAACGGCTAAAATTATAACTCAAGTTTCGCACACCAAATCTGGGAGATAAGCCTTGATATAACGGGGCAGAGTATCCACCCAGTGTTGGAGTTGACTTGTAATAAAATCTTGTAATTGGCTTCCTGATTCTTCGCTTACCGCTTGAATAATATGTACTAATTCGATAAGAGCAGCGGACCAATCGAGTTCTTTTATTTGATCGCCCAGTTCATAAAATAAGCCACCTAAGGTCCGCTCATCATTGGCACAGCGCTGCTGCCAGCTTAATAAAATATACCGTGTGAACACAATGGTGGTGTGACAAATTAAGGCTTGATAATGTCGCGTTTGTGTTTCTTTAGTCAGATGAAGCAATGATTTCGATGCCTTAAAAAATGTCTCGATGTCCCATCTCGCCGAGTATGTTTTGACCATTTCTTGGGAAGATAAATCCAGATCATCGGTCATAATCGCCAACCAAGCACTTTTCTTATTGTGATTTTTGACAAAAACGATTTTCACGGGATTTTTGCCGGAGCTTGGTTTCACCACAATCGAGGAAATAATCGCTTCTTGTGTATATTCTTTCGTAGATTTGGCATAAAGTTCTTCCAGCTTGTATAAACGTTGATGAAAAAGGTATTTGGTTTTTCCATTTTTCACCATCCCAATGGTGTGAATCCCCATATCGTGTAATTGGTCTATCATTTTAGGGGAAGTAAACCATTTATCCATCAACACATGGGTGGCGTAAATCCCTTGGTTCAAGGCGCGTTGAACCATCTCAAGTGCCACTTCGGGCATTTTACGACTTGATTCGTTGAATCGTTTGGCTCCTACGGTTCGTTGATCTTTTTCTGCTATTGTTTGGTTCACTTTTTTCTTACCGGATAGTAACCCGAAATCAATCGGAATGAAAGAATAGCCATCGGAGAACCCTAAAGTAAGCATACGATACCCTTTGTATCCTTGTTTGAGCGCATGATCCCAAAGACGAGCTAAGCCTGGTACCTCTTGGCTTCGATTACGATAAAACGTCGAATCATCCAAGATCAACGTCCGAATATGGGTTTTCGTATCCGTTAAAGAATGGAGCTTTTCGATGACAGACGCACTAAACCGAAGTAAAAACAGACGCCAGTTGTTATGGGGATTGTTCATCCATCGATACACGGTATCTTTTTTCATGTATTGGTCGCTTTCCCGCCCACTGAGAACTTGGTTTAAGGATTTTCCTTTAAAGACGAGGCTAAAGAGAAAAGTGAATAGAATAGCCACCGAATACCCTTTTTGCTTTTCCATATGGGCTTGTTTTAAAAATTGCGTGACTTTTAATTCAGAAAAAAGGGCTTTTATTTCATTCGGTAATTGATTTTTAATAGCTTTTAAGTGTACCATAAAGGCAAGAACTCCTTTGTTTTTGGTTTGTGGTTAAATCAATTATAAAACAAAAGGAGTTCTTTTTGTATAAAAAGGTAGGCAGTCAATATCAGGACTTTTTTCGACCTAAGAGTTGATAAGACCGTTGTTTAATATCATTTTACATGTGCGAAACTTGAGTTATAAATTTTCACCATTGGTTTCAATGACTTTTTTATACCAGTCAAAGGATTTTTTCTTATAACGGTTGAATGAGCCCGAACCATCATCATTACGATCTACATAAATGAAGCCGTAACGTTTACTCATTTGAGCCGTGGAGGCACTAACTAAATCGATACATCCCCAAGAAGTGTATCCCATCAAATCAACACCATCTTTGACTGCTTCTTTGGCTTGAGCCAAATGTTGTTGCATATAATCAATCCGATAATCGTCTTCTACTGTATAATGTCCATTTTTATCTTGAATTAGTTGATCTTTTGCTCCTAGCCCATTTTCTACAATGAATAATGGCACTTGGTAGCGATCATAAAAATCATTCAAAACAATACGCAAGCCTACTGGATCGATCGCCCAACCCCATTCAGATTTTTCCAAGTGAGGATTTTCTATACCACCAATGACATTGCCAGCGCCTGAACTATAATTTTCTGGATTTGCTGCAGCAGCCACACTCATGTAGTAGCTAAAGGAAATAAAGTCTACTGTATGGTTTGCTAATAATTCAGCGTCACCTTCTGCAAACTTAATGTCGATATCGTTTTCACTAAAGAAACGTTTCAAGTGTCCTGGATATTCTCCACGGACATGAATATCAGTAAAGGCATAGTTGGTATTTTCAGCATCTTTAGCTGCCAACACATCTTCAGGTTCAGAAGAGATCGGATAAGTCGGCATTGCCAATACCATACAACCAACTTTAAAATCTGGATTAATTTCGTGCGCAATTTTAGTAACTGAAGCCGAAGCCACTAGTTCATGGTGAACTGCTTGATATAGTTCTTGATCACTTAACTCTTCCTTAGGCGTTTTAATTCCGCCTGAAATAAATGGCATGTGCAATACAGAGTTGATTTCGTTAAATGTTAACCAATATTTTACCTTATCTTTATAACGATTAAACACTGTCCGCGCATAATTTTCGAAAAAGCCAATCATTTCTCGACTTTTCCAACCATCATATTTTTCAGACAAATGCAGAGGTGTCTCATAATGAGATAAAGTAACTAATGGTTCGATGCCATATTTCAAACATTCATCAAACACGTCATCATAAAATTGTAAGCCTGCTTCATTAGGTTCTTTATCATCGCCGTTAGGAAAAATGCGACTCCAAGCAATGGATGTTCGGAAAACTTTATAGCCCATTTCTGCAAAAAGGGCAATATCTTCTTTATAGTGATGATAAAAATCAATCGCTTTTAATTTCAAATTATCTTCGGTTGGACCATCTGTAATTGGACCTAACCCGCCGTCAGGTGTAACGTCTTGTACAGATAAACCTTTGCCATCAACGTCATAAGCACCTTCCACTTGATTGGCAGCTACCGCGCCGCCCCATAAAAATCCATCTTTAAAACCAGTTTGTTTTCTCATAAAATTCTCTCCTCCTGTGTCTTTATTTTAAACCAAATTTAGTTATGGGTCATTAGGTTTAGCTATTTCTTTTAGTTCACGAGCCATTACCTTAAGATTTGCTGCAGGGTCAGCTGCTTTCGTTTATGTTTTAGACTAACTTTGGTACAATCTTATTAACTCATTTACTAAAAGGAGAAAAAAATGCCGCGTACAAATAAAACTTCTGAAGCCAAAGTTCAAGCGATTTTTGATCGCATTTCTACTACCTACGATGCGACAAATAGTGCGATTTCGCTTGGCATGCATAAACGTTGGCGCAAAAAAACCATGGCGCAATTACCATTGGAATCAAGCGGCACCGCTCTTGATCTTTGTTGCGGGACAGGCGATTGGACAATTGATCTAGCCCAAGTAGTAGGACCCACAGGAAAAGTGGTTGGTTTAGACTTCAGTAAAAATATGTTAGAAATTGCTAAAAAAAAAGCAGAACAAGCTGACGTTGCGCAACAAACCTCTTTGATTCAAGAGGATGCAATGGCCCTTCCTTTTGTTAATAATTCCTTTGACGTAGTAACAATTGGCTTTGGCCTACGTAACGTACCGGATGCCAGCCGCGTGCTGTCTGAAATGCAACGGGTGGTCAAACCGGGTGGTATGGTTGCTTGTTTAGAAACATCGCAGCCACAAAATAAACTGATTTATCCATTTTGGAATCTCTATTTTAAAATAGTCCCACTCATCGCAAAAATGAAGCACAACGATACCAAAGATTACGTCTATCTACAAAAAACTACGAAAGAATTTTTTAATGCAAAAGAATTAGAAAAGTTGTTTCAATCAGTAGGATTGACCGACACTACCTACCAAACATTTCTATTCGGAGCCGCAGCATTACATACCGGTAGCAAAAATAGTTGAAATATTTTTTTAAAGCATCTATAATATGGTTGTTATATAAGTAAATAGCTGGCACAGAACACAGAAAGGATGAGAAAAAATGTACTATTCTAATGGAAACTATGAAGCCTTCGCCCGTCCGCGTAAACCAAAAAATGTTGACCAAAAATCTGCCTATATTGTAGGGACTGGCCTGGCAGGTCTAGCGGCAGCAGTATTTTTGATCCGAGACGGCCAAATGAAGGGAGAAAATATCCATTTATTGGAAGAACTACCGTTAGCCGGCGGATCCTTAGACGGGATTAATCGACCTGATATCGGCTTTATTACACGCGGCGGACGCGAAATGGAAAACCATTTTGAATGTATGTGGGACATGTATCGTTCGATTCCTTCTTTGGAAATTGAAGGAGCTTCTTATTTAGATGAATACTATTGGTTAGATAAAGATGATCCAAATTCTTCAAATTGCCGCTTGATCCATCAACGCGGCGATCGTGTAGAAAGTGATGGAGAATACACTTTAGGAGATACTTCAAAAGAAATCGTTCAATTAATTTTGACTTCAGAGAACCGTATAGAAGGACAAACAATCGAAGATTATTTTTCAAACGAATTTTTTGAGAGCAACTTTTGGTATTACTGGTCGACCATGTTTGCTTTTGAAAAATGGCATTCTCTTGCAGAAATGCGTCGTTATGCGATGCGTTTTATTCATCACATTGATGGTTTGCCTGATTTTAGCGCACTGAAATTTAATAAATACAACCAATATGATTCTATGGTCAAACCAATCCTCAGCTATTTAAGTGACCACGGTGTAGATATCCAATATGGTACCCAAGTCCGCAACATTGAGGTTGATTTTGCAGATGAACAAAAAGTTGCTAAAAAAATGATCCTAACTGTAGATGGTCAGGCAGATGAAATTGCCTTGACCGAAAACGATTTGGTTTTTGTGACCAACGGCTCAATTACTGAAAGTTCTACTTATGGTGATCATCATACTCCAGCACCTGTGACACATCGTTTGGGTGGTAGTTGGAACCTGTGGGAAAACTTAGCCCAACAATCTCCGGAATTTGGTCATCCTAAAGTATTTTACGCTGAACTACCGGAACGCAGCTGGTTTATTTCAGCTACAGCAACAATTGAAAATACTTACGTTGACCCTTATATCGAACGATTAACCCGACGTGACTTGCACGATGGCAAAGTGAATACTGGCGGCATCATCACGATCACTGATTCTAATTGGTTAATGAGCTTTGCGATTCATCGCCAGCCGCACTTTAAAGAACAAACACCAAACGAAACCACTGTTTGGATTTATGGCTTATATTCTGATACGATCGGTAATTTTATCCCTAAAAAAATCACTGAATGTACTGGTGAAGAAATTACACAAGAATGGCTGTATCATTTAGGAGTTCCTGAAAGTATGATTCCAAAATTAGCTAAACAAGAATCAATCAATACGAACCCTGTTTATATGCCTTATATCACTTCCTATTTTATGCCGCGACATAAAGGCGATCGTCCAGATGTAGTTCCAGCTGGCTCGAAAAACTTAGCTTTTATCGGAAATTTTGCCGAATCACTAACCAGAGATGTGGTCTTTACGACAGAATACTCAGTACGAACTGCTATGGAAGCTGTTTATAGCTTGCTAGGTGTTGAAAGAGGTGTACCGGAAGTCTTCAATTCAATTTATGACCTGCGGGAATTGCTCCAAGCAATTTATTATCTGAACGACAAGAAAAAGATTGAAGAACTTGATTTGCCAATTCATGGTTTGCTTGAAAAAGTTGGTCGTAAGAAAATTCAAGGTACGTTGATCGAAGAGTTATTGGAAGAAGCAAATTTGTTATAGCGTTTATTGCCTTTCGGTTAGATGCTAAATAGCTCAATGAAACCATAATATTTTCTAACAACTACAAATTTTTTCAAAGCTTCTGCTTCTAAGATTGCCATTCTCGGAGAATGTATACTTAAAACATTATCCATCTTTTCAATCTCGGATAATGTTTTATCCTTTCTTTCTTCATCTTTGGTTATTTTCAAGCTTTTTATGCTGATTTGGCCTATTTTTGGATAATGTTTTGGCTTTTCTTTAACTATCTTTCGCCTCTCGGAGAACGAATACTTAAAACGTTATCCATCTTTTTAATCTCGGATAATGTTTTGCCGTTTCTTTCTCCGTCTCTGGTCGATTCATCTCCTCTCCACAGAGGATCAAAAAAATAGCAGTGCAAAATCATTCAAATTGATTTTACACTGCTGCTTTTTTATTTACTCAAATATTGAAAGATTTGTTTTCTGGATAAATAACCTAAAAATTCTTGTTGTTCATTGACGACTTTAATATGGTCATATTCACTGAACGCCGCAAACGCTTCTTGTAATGTGACATCTTCTTGTAGTTGAACAGCCGCTATATTTTCATCAGTGGTTATATCGTATCCCTCTGTTTGTGCGACATGGCTGATCGGTGTTTGATAACTATTTTTATCTACACTAGAACCAAAGAAGTCACGCACAAAATCACTGGTCGGATTCTCAGCAAGCTCCTCGGGGGTACCAACTTGTAGCAATTCGCCGTCACCCATAATGCCAATTCGATCGCCGACTTTAACAGCTTCATCCATATCGTGTGTTACAAAGATAATCGTATTGTTTAGTTCTTTGTGTAACTCAAGGATCAAATCTTGCAAAGTCGTACGTGACAATGGGTCTAAAGCGCCAAAAGGCTCGTCCATCAAAACAATATCAGGTTTTGAGGCAATCGCACGTAAAATGCCGATCCGTTGTTGTTCACCACCAGAAAGTTCTCTAGGCATCCGATCACGATATTTGGCAGGTTCTAGTCCAACTTTTGTTAATAACTCGTCTACTAATCGGTTAATTTCTTTTTTAGGAACCTTTTTCATTTCAGGAATGACTGCGATATTTTGTGCAACCGTCATGGTAGGAAAAAGTGCAATTTGTTGTAAAATATAACCCATGGACCAGCGCAACTGTTGTAAAGGATAATCTTTCGCTTTTTTACCATTTATTAAAATATCGCCATCTGTGGGTTCTTCTAAACGATTGACCATTTTAAGCGATGTCGTTTTACCACTACCAGAGGTTCCAACGAGGACGAATAATTCCCCTTCTTCGATTTCAAGATCCATATTGGGAATGATCATGGTATCGCCAAAGGACTTTGAAACATGTTGAAATTCAATTGCTGTACTCATTATTCATCCTCCTCTAACAACCCATTATCCGTAAGATAGCTATGGGCTACGTTGGCTGGCGTTTCATCCTCTACATTAACCTCATAATTCATCTCTTGCATCTCTTCTTCAGTAATCTTTCCGCCTAATTTATCCAAGGCTTCAACCACTTGTGGGTTCTCGTCAGCAAACTCTGTACTCATCAATGGTGCACCTTGATATTTAGGGAAGAGGCCTTTATCGTCATCTAAAATACTTAAACCATACTCTCGTAACTCACTATCTGTGGAATAAGCATCAATCAAATTGACCCGACCATCGTCAATAGCTTGATAGCGCAACGCAGGTTCCATCGAACTTGTCTCAAAATCTAAATTATATAAATCTTCAATCCCACGCAAGCCATCTTCACGATCGATAAATTCTAAGGTCATCCCCGCTTGAATGTCTGATTGGATATTGGAAAGGTCACTAATGGATTCTAGTTGTTCTTCTTCTTTAAACTCATCCTTAACGGCCAATGCATAAGCGTTATTATAGCTCATCGGCTCTAATAAGGTGAGCTGGTCTTGCTCTTGTAATTTCTCTTTTGCTTGGTTATAAGTTTCTTCTTCTGACAATCCTTGTGTATCAATCGATTCGTCATCAATTAAGGTTTCTAACACCGTTCCCGTAAATTCAGGATAAATATCAATTTGGTCATTTTTTACTGCATTATATAAAAAGGTCGTTTTACCAAAATTAGGTTTTAACTCGACATTAATATCTGGATTTTCATCTTCAATTAATTCCTTATACATATTAATCAAGATTTCAGGCTCGGACCCTAACTTTCCAGCTATCGTAACTGTTTGTTGTTGGTTAGCATAAGCCGAATAAATACCACCGCCACCTAGTAAAACCACTAGAATAGCTAACCCGACCAATGATTGCCATGGTTTTGCTCGTTCAAACCAACGGATCAACAAACTTAAAATAATAGACAATAAAGCGGCAGAAATCGTACCAATAATAATTAGCGGCATGTCGTTACGATCGATGCCTAAAAGGATAAATGTACCTAAACCACCCGCTCCGATTAACGCAGCAAGTGTTGCAGTACCAATAATTAGCACCATAGCAGTACGAATTCCAGAAACAATCGCAGGCCTTGCCATAGGCAGTTCTACTTTGAATAATTTGCGCATTTTAGACATCCCAAACGCATCTGCTGCTTCTTCAATCGCTGGATCGATCTCTGAAATGCCCAAGTACGTATTTTGAAAAATAGGCAATAACGCATAAATCACAAGCGCAATAATTGCAGGTGTGGTTCCAATCCCTACCAATGGAATCAATAAGCCTAGCAATGCAAGTGAAGGGATTGTTTGTAAAACACCCGCAACTTGCAGCCCAATTTCAGCAACTTTAGGGTGTCTGACCACCCAAATCGCCAAAGGAATGGCAATTACCATCGCAATCAAAAGGGAGATAATCGAAATTCCTAAGTGATCTAACAGTTCACTCCATAATTCGCCTCGTCGTTCGTTGAATGTTTCCAAGAGATTTTCCATGAGTAACCTCGCATTCATTTTTTATTCCGAAAATTGACTATTATATAATTCTGCGTAAACGCCATTTTTAGCAAGCAGTTCTTCGTGACTGCCTTGTTCGACAATATCGCCTTGATCCATTACTAAGATTTTATCTGCATCGACGATCGTTGACAACCGATGGGCGATGACAAAATTGGTACGTCCTTTCATCAAGTTGGCCATTGCTTGTTGAATCAATTGTTCCGTCCGAGTATCAACAGACGAAGTTGCTTCATCCAAAATCAAAATCGCCGGATCACTCACAAAAGCGCGCGCAATAGTTAAAAGTTGTCGTTGACCTTGTGAGATGTTAGTTGCATCTTCATTCAGCACAGTTTGATAGCCATTTGGTAAAGTTTCAATAAAATGATTAGCATGAGCTTCTTTGGATGCTTGGATCACTTCATCTTCAGTGGCATTGATATTACCATATAAGATATTGTCATAAACAGTGCCTTGAATAAGCCAAGTATCTTGTAACACCATCCCAAACAGTGAACGCAAATTATCACGCGGTACGGTACGAATATCGATTCCGTTAATCATGATTTTATTTTTCGTTACATCGTAAAAACGTAACAACAAGTTTACCAAGGTGGTCTTACCAGCTCCTGTATGACCCACAATAGCCACCGTTTCGCCTTGTTTTACTGTAAGAGATAAATCTTGAATAACAGGCTGTCCTTTTTCATACTCAAAGCCGATGTGGTCCAGCTCAATTTCTTCAAAGGGGTCTTCAATCCGATTCGTCGTATCTTCCACTTCTTCTGGTGCATCCAAAAATTGAAAGACCCGATTACTAGAAGCGATCGTCTCTTGCAAGGTATTTGCCATTTCAGCAATAACGTCAATCGGACGACGGATATTTTGGCTATATTGCATAAAGGCCAAAACGTCACCTACCATAATCGTTCCATTGACAATCAATAAACCTCCGACAATCGCAATTAACACATAAGCAACATTTCCAATGAAAGTCATTACTGGATTTAATACACCAGCCATAAAGCTAGCACGATAGGAAACGTCGAACAAGCGGTCGTTATATTCTTTAAATTCTTGGTTTGATTGATCTTGATAATTATAGGCTTTGATCAAATCCGTTCCGGTAAAGTTTTCTTCCACATAGCCAACCATCGCACCAAGTCGTTCTGATTTTGCCCTAAAGTATTTTTGCGAACGTCCCATAATAATTCTAGTGGCCAAAATGTTTAAAGGCACCGTAATAAAAAAGACTAGAAATAAAAGTGGGCTGATGTAAAGCATCATAGCGATAATCCCAACAAACATCAAAAGGCTATTAACAATCTGGCTTACACTTAATTGAACGTTCCGACCGATAGCTTCCACATCATTAGTGATACGGCTAAGTAAATCGCCAGTCGAATGTTGATCAAAAAAGCTAAGCGGCACTTTGCTAATTTTATCAGAAACCTCTGTACGCATAATTTTAATCAATGATTGTGACAATTGAACCAACATGCGCTCAACTACAATATTACTCAAAGCTAAAAGTATATATAAACCAGCTAATAACAAAGTCGTTTTAATAATAAAATTAAAATCCAGTGATGTTTGGTCGGTAATTGCTGTTTGCAAATGGTTCAAAATGGAGCCCATCACAATAGGCGCTGCTACTTCCATTATAGTAGAAATCACTGTCATAGTTAGCGACAACAGGAGAATTTTTTTATAATTTTTTAAATAGCTAAATAAACGTTTGACGGTCTGCCAACTAGTGGGATAGACTTCATAAAAATTTGCCGTCATGTGCGCTCCTCCTCTTCTCCTTGAGAAATAGCAATTTCACGATAGACTTGATTGGTACGCATCAATTCGTCATGAGAACCTAACCCTTGCATTCTGCCATTTTCTAACACTAGAATTTTGTCGGCATGACGAATAGTCGCCACTCTTTGCGCGACAATAATCGTCGCAGCATCATTAAGTTTTCCTTGTAAAGCCCAACGAAGTTCGTAATCTGTCTTATAATCTAATGCTGAAAATGAATCATCAAATACATATAACGAAGCTTGCCGGGTTAAAGCACGTGAAATAGCCAAGCGTTGTCTTTGTCCACCTGAATAGTTGCGCCCGCCTCGAGCAACGGTTTTTTCTAAAGGCTTTTCATTGGGTAAAAATTGCATTGCTTGCGCCGTTTCTAAACTATCAAGCATCTGTTCATCGGTAGCGTCTGGATTACTATAAAAAAGATTGCCACGAATACTTTCTGAAAAGAAGTAGTTTTGTTGCGGCACGTAGCTAACCTCTTCTCGTACGCTTTCTGGGTTCAACGTATCGATCGATTGCCCATTGATCAAAAGTTTTCCTTCTGAAGGGTTATAAAATTGCAGCAATAATTTCAACAAGGTTGATTTTCCAGAACCTGTACCGCCAATAATCCCCATGACCTCTCCTTTATGAATCGAAAAGTTCAACTGTTCCAACGCGGGTAGCTTAGCATCGGGATAATAGAAAGTTAGGTCTTGTGCTTCTACAGAAGTAATTGGATCGTTTAATACATTGCTGCCCCCTACTAAACGCGACGGATAGTTTAACACGACATTGATCCGGTCAATAGATGCTACACTTCTAGGCAGCATTGTCATCATGCGCGTCACCATAATCACAGAATTCAATACTTGCGTGATATATTGGACAAACGCCATCAAAGCCCCGATTGACATAACGCCTTGTTGCACATAGCGAGCGCCTAAAAACAGCGTAATAACGATAGTCAGATTTAAAATCAACGTTAAAATCGGATTGATTGTCTGCATCACTTTATTGACTTTCAAACCAATTTGATAATACTCATCATTAGCTTCTTCAAAAGTTTCTTCTTCTTGTTTGTCTCTAGAAAAAGCACGGATAACTTTTAGCCCAGTTAAACGTTGACGCAGCAAAAGGTTAATATGGTCTAAAGCTTGTTGCAAACGTGGAAAATATGGCACTACAACTTTAATGACAAAATATAGCACAATAATTAAAAATGGCAGGCTAACAAATACAACCAACGATAAACGAACACTGGTAGTAAACGCCATAACTAAACCGCCGATAAAAGTTAACGGAGCTCTTGCTAAAGGACGCAGCCCCATTAATACCAATTGTTCAACTTGAGCTACGTCGTTTGTGGTACGGGTGATCAATGATGAAATGCTAAAATATTCCGTTTCATCAAAAGTCATCCGATTTACTTTGTTAAACATCCGTTTTCTTAAATCTTTTGAGAATAGCATCGAAGTTTTGGCAGAAAAATAAGCCGCCGACCCTCTAACTAAAATGGTTACCAATGTCACACCAATCATAATCGACCCTAATCTTAGAATATAGGAGATGTTTTGATCAGAAACACCTACGTCAATAATTTGCGACATCATTTTAGGTAGTAATAATTCGCCGATGGTATTAATAAAAGTTAAGATAAGTACGGTTAAAACTAGGAATTTATATCGTTTAAAATCTTTAAATACACTCAACTTGTTCCCTCTTTCATTTACGAATGATGTATTTGCGTTTTGAATCCATCCTATATTATAACAAATTATCCTAAAATTCCATATTCAAAGGCTATACAAAATAGAAATATTCCGCTATTCTAAATAAATAGCTATTAGACGTTTTATACTGGTACCCAATCTAATCCCCCATTATTCCCTTAATATCATCTACCAATAAAAAAGCTAGTAGCCTTCATTTTCAAGACTACTAGCAAATCATTTATTGTTTTAATGGCTATTAAATTAATTAACGCCACTCATTAATCTTTGAATTCGTGGAACCATGAATAATAACAACACACCGAAGATGACCGTGACTAACCCCACGACGCCAAAGTACATGACTTCATTGCCTGGATTGTATAAACGAACAATTTGCGCGTTGATCGCTTGTGCTACTGCATCACTTAAAAACCAAATACTCATCATTTGCGAATGGAATGCTTTAGGTGCCAGTTTAGTAGTTACTGATAATCCAATTGGTGAAATCAACATTTCTCCAATGATCACTAACGCCCAACTCATCAATAGCCATTGCGGACCAACTTTAGTATCCGTTCCAAATAATATGCCTGGAAGCATCATCCATAAGAAAGAAACACCAGCAAAAAACAAACCATAGGTGAACTTCTTGGCAGAGGATGGTTGTTTATTTCCTAACTTGGTCCATAGACTGACAAAAATCGGTGTATAAATCATAATGAAGAAAGGATTTAATGTTTGGAACCAGCTGGAAGGAATACTGAAACCAAAAATCGACAAGCGCGTTTGTTCTTCAGCAAATAAAGCGAGCACAACTGATCCTTGTTCTTCGATTGACCAGAAAAGAATCGATGCGATAAACAACGGGATATATGCCCATACCCGAGAACGTTCAGTGGTCGTAATTTTCTTACTTTTTATAATCATAACAAAATAGTAAATTGGAATAACAACAGCAAAAATCGTGATCAGATTAATAACGCTGTTAATATTTAAAATACCTGTAAATTGCATAAACAATACAAGCACAGCAACTGCTGCAACCGCTAGTATACTCTTACTTACTAAAGGTTTAACTTCTTCTGGTTTAATAGGATCACGTGCTTTTAATGTTTCTTTAGGCAGGTATTTCTTGCCGCCACGTACATATTGCAGCAAGCCAAAAAACATACCAATTGCAGCTAATGAAAATCCTAAATGAAAATTCACTTCTTGTCCTAAGTAACCGACAAAAATAGGTGCCAGAAATGCGCCTAAGTTCGTTGAGAAAACAAAAATATTAAAACCAGAGTCTCTTCTTAGATCTTTTTCATCATACAGATCGCCGACCATCTCAGAAATATTTGGTTTTAATAGTCCTGAACCTAATACAATCAATAAGATTGAGGCAAACAGAGCCACTTGTCCAAAAGGCAAGGCTAAAGCAATATGACCTAACATGATCATCACGCCACCGATAAATACGGTGCGCCTACTCCCTAAAATACGGTCGCTCAAGTAACCGCCGACTACACTTAACAAGAAAACTAACGAACCATAAATCGACATAATTGCAGAAGCTGTACTACGATCAAAGCCCAACCCGCCATCTGCTACAGAATAATACATATAATATAGCAGTATTGCACGCATACCATAATAACTAAATCTTTCCCACATTTCAGTAAAGAACAATGTTGAAAGACCACGAGGGTGTCCTAAAAAAGAGGCATCCTTTTCATTTGCATTCATGATAACCCTCCAAGTTAAATTCATATAATGTTATGAACCCTTATTTTTGTTTCACTTTAGATGAAACGTCGAGCTCAATTTTAGTTTTCTGAAACTTTTCCGTCAATGACCCCTTTACTGAACAAAAACACAATCTAAACGATTTCTAATAAAGTAAAAAAATTATAACGGATTTAAAAATAGAAAACATGCTTTAAAATACAATTTTTCGCAAATGTTTATTCAAAGTTAAAAATTAGATGAATTTTCTTTTATTTTTTAGGCGCATTTTATTAAATTTTTATAACAGATTATTTTAGCGCTTTCTGCTGGACAAACGTTACCCAATACTGAGAAAATAAACATTAATTGGAGGTTTAAACTATGATTTATATTATGGGAACCATCGCTGCTGGAAAAACATCTTTAGCAAAAATTTTAGCTGAAGATTTACAATCGCCTGTTTATTACGAAGATGTCGAAAATAACGGGCTAATTTTAAATATGTTGGAAAAATTTTATTCTTCTGGTAGAAAAAGCCGAAAATCCAATGGCGCAATCTTGCAAATTGCTTTTTTAACTTTTCGCTATCAACAATTACGTCAAGCAATCACTCAACAAAATGCTGTAATGGATTCTTCTTTAGAATCCGACTTTGTGATGGCTTCCCAATTACATGATCACGGGGAAATCGATGAAGAAGATTTTAATGTATATGTAACTTTATCACAAGAAATGCAAGCAAATGTTAATGGTATTCCCTGGAATGGTTTACCCGATTTGGTCATCTATTTAAAAATTGACGCAGACCACGCCATTAATGAAATTCAAAAACGAGGCCGCGAAATGGAAAATACTACCCGTGAACCAGGACTGACAGATTATTATCAGCGCGTTCATCATGCTTATGAAAATTGGGCCAACGGTTATCACCCTGCTATCTTGTTAACGATTGATCGAGAAAGGTATGATTATGTAAAAAATGCTGAAGATCGCAATGATGTCTTAGACTTAATTGAAACAAAATTAAAAGATCTCGGAAAATTATCACCAAAAACATTGGAAAAAATCAAACAAAAGCGAAAATAGTAACACTTTTGTTCTACTTCTGTAAATAGAACGTTATTTAGTTCATCTTCTATCTAAGATTCAGCATGTAAGTGGTATCATTTTATTTTATAAAGCTTCCAGAAGGCTTGATTTCAGAAGCAAAATTTCGGAAAACTTCCACCTAATACAGCTAATTTTTGTGTTATATTTTGTAGAAAAAATTTTTGTTAAATAATTTTTTGCTAGAGCCCTTCACACAAGGGACGCGGAGCATCTTGACTTTCCTTGTGAAAGTTTTATAATGAAAAGTGTAACAAAGTACCTCAGTTATTGTCATACTACTTGTCAGAAAGGAAGTTTCTCATGAATCATTTTATTGGGTTAGTTGGAACCAATTCGGATAACTCTACCAATCGAAAATTATTACAGTTTATGCAAAAGCGTTTTTCAGATAAAGCAACCATTGAATTGATGGAAATTCAAGATTTCCCCATTTTTAATAAACCGGTTTCTGAGCAGCTCCCAGAAGTTGTACAAAATGCGGCTGAAAAAATTCGCCAGTCAGATGGCGTTGTTATCAGCACTCCGGAATACGATCATTCAATTCCCGCTGCATTGACCAATGCTTTAAATTGGCTCTCATATGGTATTTATCCTTTTGTCGATAAACCTGTTATGATTACCGGCGCTTCTTATGGCACATTAGGATCCTCACGCGCGCAATCACATTTGCGCCAAATTCTTGATGCGCCTGAACTAAAAGCCCGGATCATGCCCAGCTCAGAATTTTTACTTGGTCATTCATTGCAAGCTTTTAACGAAGAAAATGCATTGAACGATATGGACCAAGTTAAAAAATTGGACGGTTTGTTCAAAGATTTTCAAGTATTCGTCGAACTCACAAACCAGTTGACCAACGCTCATGAAGCGAATAAAAAAGAAGCCGAAGACTTTGATTGGGAAACTATTTAGAAAAAGGAGAGTTTTTTATCATGAAATTAGTCGGAATTGTAGGTTCTAACGCTGATTTTTCCTATAACCGTTTATTACTACAATATATTAAAAAGCATTTCAAAACATTCGTTGATATTGAAATTTTAGAAATTAAAGATGTGCCATTATTTAACCAAAGTCACGACCAGACAGATAGCGCGCCCATTCAAAAGCTTAAGCGTAAAGTTTTAGCTGCTGATGGAGTAATTATTGCGACACCTGAACACAATCATACAATACCTGCTGGATTGAAAAGTGTGCTTGAGTGGTTATCCTTTAAAATTCAGCCACTTTCAAATAAACCTGTCATGATAGTAGGTGCTTCTTATTACAACCAAGGTTCATCGCGCGCGCAATTACATTTACGTCAAATTTTGGAAGCTCCAGGTGTGAATGCGATTGTTATGCCAGGAAATGAATTTCTTTTAGGGGAAGTAAAAGATGCTTTTGATGACCAAAATAATTTAAAAGATCAAGGAACAGTTGATTTTCTACAAACTTGCTTAGAAAAGTTTGCTAAATTTATCAAAGTGATGTCTGCGATCAATGAACCTCAAAAAGATTTATCGGCAGAAGAAGATTTAGAAGCCACGGGTAAAATTGATACCACAATTGAAGGTGTTGATATGTCAGCTGAAGATTGGGTTGAACAAGCTAGTAAAAAAGTAGGCGCTGCAGAAGGCGACGCTTATGTAAAATTAAATCGCGGTATTTTAACAGTTAACCAGTTAAACGCCTTCTTAGCTTCGATGCCCATGGAATTAACTTTTGCTGATAGCAATAACCAATTTTTATTCTACAACTATACTGCTGAAAAAGAAGATATGTTTGCTGGACGTGTACCAGGACAAGTCGGAAATCCTTTAGCCAACTGTCATCCACCTGCTACTTATAAAAATGTTAAATGGGTTATTTCTCAATTACGTCACGGAAATGAAGACGTGGTTCGGATCCACGTACCAACACACGGTCCAGATAAATATGTCGTTCATAGTTATCAAGCAATGCGTGATGAAGCAGATAACTATATGGGCGTAAATGAATATATCCTAGATTTTCAACCAATTATTGATTGGTACTTGCAACAAACCGGTCAAAGACTTGCTAAAGATGAAACAGTTGACGTTGATGCTACCTCAAGTGCTTCGACTACACAAACCGAGCAAGTTGACAGTGTGTCGGGGGCTTCAGAAAAAGATAACGCGACTGTAGAAGCCGATAGTGTATCTGGCGCCTCTGAAAAAGCAGATGAGCCTGCAGAAGTTGATAGTGTTTCTAGCGCTTCAGTCAAATCTTAACTTAAATAAACAAAAACTGATTATTGCCTTGTTAGCAATAATCAGTTTTTTTATGTTACAAACTAAAAATTCTTTTCTATACTTCTCCTTAGTTAAAAGGTTGTGTGCCGGCGCCTTTTTCAAATAAACCAATATAGTCACTAGATACGTCAAGATACCCAGTATAATCGCCATTAGGTACCTTAGCTGTGGGAGTAAACTGCCAAGCGCCATAATTTGTTTGCCATAGATCATCACCCGATGGTTCATAAGGATACTGAGCCATCCAAGTATTCTCAGCTCCAACAGTATTACTTACAGCGCTACGATATAAATACCCAGCACCAGTATAAACGCCATGATTTTCATAACCACCATCGCTCAATACTTTCCAAAAATCATTTAAAGAAGAAGCAACATTGTCATTTTCAGTTGACGGATCTTCCATGTCAGCAAAAATCATCACTTTCTTATTCAAATTATTTTCCTTTAAAAAAGATAAAAGATAATTTGCTTCTGCCTTAGCTTCTTTTGAAGTAGCAAAATTTGCATAATGATAAAGATTTACGTTCAAACCAGCATTGGCAGCATATTCGATTTGTTCAAGTGCGTAAGGGTTCGTATAATTAGAAGATTGTGTAGTTTTAACAACAACAGACCGAACTCCCTTATCTGCCAAAATTTTATAATCACTTTGTGTCATTTCGCCTTGATAAGAGGAGACATCGACTGCATCTTGTGGTGGTCGCGTACTGTCACCAATATTGAATACATCTGTCGAAGTACTGGCTGCAGCTCGGCTAAAATTAGCTCCAGGTTCACCTGTATAAGACATCGTATTCTCTGTAGCAGCAACTTCTTCTTGTGCATTAACCTTTACAGTAAAAATGCTAAAAATTAAACAAGCTGCTATACCTAGCTGCACAAAAAAACGTTGTTGCACTCTCCTATTTGAATAAATAAAAATCATCCTTTCTAAAAATTGTTTTATTTTTTTACAATACCAGTAAGGTTTTATAATGTAAACTTTTTTGCAGTTTTTATTGATTGTTTGCAAGCTGTTTGCGCTAATTCATCATAAATTGATTCCGCCCACTCTTTTACAGATATATCAATACTTCAATAAAAACATTTCTATTCATTGAAATGGCACAGTAACCGAAATACAAAAAAGCCCTCCATCATCGTACAATTCGCTTACTCGAATATGTACTTAATGGAAGGAATTATTATATCAATTAATACTTTTTCACATCAACATTGAAGCAGCTCCAGCGCTAATGATGGAATTAGCTCAATGATTATCAATGACAATTTTTCCTACAGCATGATTCGTTTCACTTAGTTCATGCGCTTGGTAAATCCCTTTTTGTGTTAAAGGATAAGTAGTAGCAATGACACTTTTTAGTTTGCTAGTTTCCATATAATCTGCCAATGCTTGTAGTTGTTCACTGTTTTCATCTAACCAAATCCCTTTGGCATTGATTTGTTTTTCTTTGGCCAAACTTTCATCTTCAATTGACCCAAGGCTGATTAAATAACCACCTGGCTTAAGTACGTCCATGCTTTTTTGTTGCATATCACTACCACCTAAGGCATCGACTACTAAGTCAGCTTGAGACACTACTTTTGCAAAATCAGTCGTGTGATAATCAATTATTTCATCAGCGCCTAATGATTTTAACAAGTCGTGGTTTTTCTTACTGGCAGTAGTATAAACGTATGCTCCTTGAAGTTTCGCTAGTTGAATAGCAAAAGTTCCAACTCCACCGGATCCCGCATGGATCAATACTTTTTGTCCTGCTTTTAACTTACCATGGTCAAATAATACTTGGTAAGCTGTTAGACCTGCCAAAGGAACAGCCGCCGCTGCTTTATAGGAAACATTTGCCGGAATCTTTACTAATAAGTCTGCGTCAATGATTGTATGATCCGCATAGGTGCCAAATCTCGTTGTTGCAGGTCGGGCAAATACTTGATCGCCAATTTTCCATTGTGTAACGTCTTCTCCAACTTCTTCAATCACACCTGCAACATCCCAGCCCAAGATAATGGGGAATTCCCATGGATATTTTTGTTGCAAGTATCCTTGGCGTAACTTCCAATCAATTGGATTGATCGAGGTCGCTTGTACATTAACTAAAACTTGATTCTTTTTTAACTCTGGTAATGTTACTGTACTTTCTTTTAGTTGCTCTTTTCCACCATATTGGTTAATAATAATCGCTCTTGTATCCAATTTTGCTCCCACATTTCTATCTTCATTTTTCTCATTTATTGGCTTTCAGACAAAAAGTGAAACTTTAATTTGTTTCCGGTTCTTTTTGAGCATATTTATGTTGAAAGTCAGCAATTGTTTGATATTCAGTTTTTAATTGACGCGTCAAGCGAATATAGATCGGAACCAGTTCGCGGTAAACGTCAAAATGATCAGGATTAGGGGCATAAGTTTCTGTTTTGCCGACAAAATTTCGTACTTCGGCTAATTCATCAATCACGCCGATTGATTTCATGCCAACGACTGCTGCACCTAAACAAGAAGATTCAAAAGCTTGTGGTACAGTTACCGGACGTTCAAAAACATCTGACAACATTTGCCGCCACAATTCCGAACGAGCAAAACCACCTGTTGCCAAAATAGATTTAGGTTGGCCAACTACTTCTTCTAGTGCTAAAAGGACTGTATATAGATTATAGACAATTCCTTCAAGAACAGCGCGCAGCATATGTGCCCGCGTATGCATTTGGGTCAAACCAAAAAATGAGCCACGAGCATTGGCATCCCAGATTGGTGCACGCTCTCCACCAAGAAACGGATGGAACAATAAACCATCTGACCCAGCAGGAACTTGTGCAGCCACTTCGGTCAACAGATCATAACTGTCTTTTTGCAGAAGATCAGCTGTGCTTTTTTCTGCGTCAAATAAATTATCGCGCGCCCAAGAAAAGACAACGCCACCGTTATTCACTGGGCCCCCGATAACCCATAAATTCTTGGTTAGAGCATAGCAAAAAATACGTCCTTTAGGATCGATTACTGGATGATCACTGACCATGCGAATGGCTCCGGATGTTCCGATTGTTACAGCCGCTACACCATCATCGATGGCGTTTACCCCTAAATTAGATAATGCACCATCAAAGGCTCCTTGAACAAAGGTTACATCTTGCGGGCAACCAGTGATTTTCGTGTACTCTTCTTTCATACCAGAAAATTGTTCATAGGCATCCACGACTTTAGGTAATTGCTCTTGGTTAATTCCTGTTAGTGCTAAAGCTTTTTCATCCCATTGCAATTCAAATATATTGTACATCCCCGTACAACTAGCAACTGAAACGTCCATTTGCCATGTGCCAAACAAGCGGTAAAGAACATATTCTTTAATGCCGCAATAATGAGCTGCTTTGTTATAAACTTCTGGTACATCCTCTTTTAGCCATAAAATTTTGCATAGCAAAGACATGGGATGAATCGGAGTACCTGTGCGTTCGTACAATTCTTGTCCTTGATCTGAATTTTTAATTTTTTCAGCTGCCGCTGCTGCCCGTGTATCACCCCAAGTAATAATACGTGTCAACGGTTGATAATTTTCGTCTAAAGCAATCAAGCTTTGGTTGGCACTAGAAAAAGAAACAGCTTTTAGCTTATCTTTTTGCCAATCTATTTGACCGATTACTCTTTTTAACCCTGAGGTAACAGCTTCTAGAATCTCTTCAGGCTCTTGTTCGGCCATGCCGGACGCATCACGAAGCAATTCATACGAGTTACTGGTATAGTCAATTACTTTCCCTTTTAAATCATATAAAACAGCTTTCGTGCTGGTCGTTCCAATATCCATTCCAATAATATAGTCCATCGACTAAAACATCCTTTCTTTTTTCGTGCAATTATAGTATTAAAGAAAGCCCATAAACACATACCAAGCCGGTTACTGATAGCACCGAAGTCAGCGTAGTCCATGTTAAAAATGTTTCTTTTAACGAAAGTCCAAAATATTCTTTAATCATCCAAAAACCAGCGTCATTTACATGGTCGGCAAAGATGCTGCCGGCGCCTACTGCAAGAACCATCAACGCTGGATTAACACCAGTTTGGGCAATCAAAGGTGCCACCAATCCTGCGCCAGTCATAGCAGCTACTGTAGAAGAACCCAAACTTACACGTAAAATCGCTGTCACAAGCCAAGCAGCTAAAATGGGTGAAAGGTTAATATTTGTAAATAAGGAAGAAATGTATTCTGAAATTCCGCCTTCAACTAACACTTGTTTGAGTGCTCCGCCCCCGCCAATGATAAATAACATCATTGCGATCTGCGTAATCGCTTCTTCGATTGTTGTACTGATTTCTTTCATTGAACGTTTTTGTTTGTAGCCCATTGTATACATTGCAAATATCAGTGATAAAAGCATAGCAACGTCAGGCTCACCAATAAATTGAACGCCTTGTTGCAAAGATCCTGTAGCTAAGAAACCACTCCAAATGGTAGCAATACCGATCAAGATAACCGGCATCATAGCTGTACTGACGCTTAACCAAAAAGATGGCGTTTGGTTTAATTCAAATTCTTTCACTTCACCTAGTCCAGGAATTTTTTCTTGAATACGGTAAACTTTTGGGTAAAACTTACGCAAAAAGTAATTAAAAACTGGACCCGAAACAATAATCGTCGGAATTGCAACAATCAAGCCAAATAATATCACTTGTCCAATGTCTGCTTCCATAATTCCTGAAATAGCAGTAGGCGCTGGATGTGGCGGAATAAATCCGTGCATAACATTTAGCGTTGCTGCCATCGGAATCGCTAAAGTCAATAGCGGCATTTCTAATTCTTTGGCGATAACAAAAATAATAGGCAGCAAAACAACTAGACCTACTTCAAAGAATAATGCTAACCCGACAATAAAGGACGCAATAATCACAGCAATTTGAATCTGTTTTTTACCAAACTTATCAATCAACGTATTAGCAATCCGATAACCGCCGCCTGAATCAGAGACCAATTTACCAATCATAGAACCCATACCAAATATAATAGCCAAATCTCCCAGCTGGTCTCCCATACCGCTAGTAATAACTTCAGGTATTTGATCCAACGGGATGTTTAAAGCTAGTCCAACTAAAAAAGAAGTAACTATCAAAGAAATAAACGTATTTAGCTTCACTTTAACGATTAAAAAAATCAAAAAAGCGATGCCTAGTGCAACAATTAATAATTTCATGTTTCTTCCTCCAATTTAATATTTCTTGAAACGTATTTTGTACAAGCCCCCTTCAATATCAAATGGAAAAGGCCACTTATTTATACACGTAGTGGTCAACGCAATGATATCTTTTTTTACCTCACCTTCCATTTTAATAAAAATTACTAGTTATGCAAAGGAAAGTGACAATAAAAATCGCAATAACGTTGATTATTCCTTTTTCTCACGGTTCACTTATTAAGTACAACTTTGTCATTATCGTTTTTGTCAGCAATTCACTTACTATTTGACAGTAAACAGTAAAAAAGGGTATGATAACACATATTTACTTCCCCCATTTTGTTGTCGAGTTTGATAACTAGTGTTGGATAAAATTTGCATGTTTAAAAAATGAGAGGAGAAACTTCTATGGTAAAATGGTTGCGTTCATCAAAGATTGCGATGGGAATCGTAACAGTGTTACGTATTTATTTAGGCTATCAATGGGCCGTTTCCGGTTGGAATAAAATAACTGGAACATTTAGTGCTCAAGGAATGATTCAAGGAGCGATCGAAAGTCCCGTATTAGATGACACAGGAGCAAATGCTTATACTTGGTATACAACATTTTTAGATCGTTTGGTATTACCTAACATTGGCTTATTTGATTTAATGGTCCCTTGGGGTGAACTATTAGTTGGTTTAGGCTTAATATTTGGTACATTAACCACTGCTGCTGCTTTTTTCGGTATGGTTATGAATTTCAGCTACTTGTTAGCAGGGACAGTCTCTATTAATCCGCTCTTTGTTATTATCCAATTTTTAATCTTAGTCGCTGGTTTTAACGCCGGTAAAATTGGACTTGATTATTGGGTAGTCCCTTTCTTAAGAAATAAGTTACCTTTTCTAAAAAAATACGCTGATATCAGCCGTTAAAACAGCGCTATTTTAATCAACAAAAAAAGCTGGAGGACATTTTTACACGTCTTCCAGCTTTTTTACTATTGTTTAGCTGTAGCCAATTTTACATATAAGGAAGAATTGACATAGCCATCGATAAGATAAATACGACGACGGCAACAATCAACCAGAACCAAGGACCAGTAAAGAAAGCTGCTGCCTTCGTTTTTGTTGTTGTTTCTTTTTTTGTTTCGTTGATCGCATGTTTTACGGCTAAACGGATGATTGCATATATCCCAGCCGCCAACGCTACATAAGTTAGTATTGGTGAAAGCATCGATATTATACCCATTCCTGTTGTCATCATAAAATCACTCTTCTTTCTGTTATAATAATGAAAGTTCCAACAGAGAAAAAGCTTATGTTTTATCTCTGTTGGAATAACATTTTTGCAGATCACCTATATTTTTTAAGGCAACCGATTGATTCCTTCTCTGAAATTAACATAAAAAGTTACAAAAATGCAACTAATAGAGCTAACTTTTAAATACACCTTAAATCTTTTTACCTTAGAAAAAGGAATACGCTGATTTCATATTAAAAAGGTTCCTGATCGTTTTAGTTCATCGTTTATTTTACAACTCGTCTGTCTGTTCAATATGAGTCATCGCTAACGGTTTAACCCAAGCTGCAAATTGTTGGGAACTCACTTTACCCGAAGACAAGGCAGCTTCTTTCAATGTGATTCCTTCTTTTTCAGCTTTTTGTGCGATTTTAGCACTTTCGTCATAGCCAATATGCGGCGCAAGAGCAGTCACCAACATTAAAGACTGATCGACTAACTCTTTCATGTGGGACTCATTAGCTTGTAAACCACGCAAACATTTTTCAGTAAACGCTTCAATAGTACCTGCAAGTAAATTAGCAGATTCTAAAAAGGACATAATTAACACAGGTTTGTACACATTCATTTCAAAGTTGCCTTGACTGGATGCAACTGCGATAGTAGTGTCATTTCCTATCACACGAGCAGCTGCCATTGTCAGAGCCTCTGCTTGAGTAGGATTAACTTTCCCTGGCATAATAGAAGATCCGGGCTCGTTTGCCGGAATAGACAGCTCTCCATAACCTGCTCGCGGACCAGAAGCCAAAAAGCGTAGGTCATTCGCAATTTTCATTAAATCTGCAGCCAATGTTTTCAAAACGCCATGCATCGCATTTAACTGGGAATGCGCGGCTAAGCCATAAAATTTATTCATATCTGCTGTAAAAGAGATTTGATAGCTAACAGAAAGTTGCGCTGCAATCTTTTCTGCCAGTTTCGGGTGAGCGTTAACCCCTGTACCAACGGCAGTCGCACCTATAGCCAGTTCATGTAAGCTTGGCTCTATTTCCTCTATAAAATCCAAATCATGCACAAGCATACTTTGATAACCTGATAATTCTTGTCCAAAAGTTACCGGGGTCGCATCTTGTAAATGAGTGCGTCCGATTTTAACGGTATCCCAATATTTTTGTTTTTGTTCTGTTAACGTTTGAATCATCTTTTTACAAGCAGCTTTTACTTCGATGATTGCTTGCGCGGCAGCGACATTCATCGAAGTAGCAAAAAGATCATTCGAGCTTTGTCCCTTATTCACATCATCATTAGGTAAAACCGAAAGTTGTGGCTGTTGCTGATTAGCTAAATGCGCAACCACTTCATTCACATTCATATTCGTATGAGTACCTGAACCGGTTTGATAGACAACTAGTGGAAAATGACTGCGCAAATGCTCGTCAGATAGCAAATTCAACTGGTCAATAGCCGCAATGATTCCTTCCGCTTTATTTTTTTTCAATTCACCCAGCTCACTATTCGCCTGTGCAGCTGCTTTTTTTATTTGCAAAAGTGCTTTAATAATAACCAATGGCATCTTTTCTCCAGTAGTAAAATTACGGCGACTACGCTCAGTTTGCGGTCCCCATAATGCTGTAGAGGAAATTTCAATCGGTCCTATAGAATCATTTTCTATTCTTTTCTTTTTATCATTTTTTGTCATAATATCCATTCTTTCATTAAAATATGGTGTGTACTTCTTACTTTATTCGGAAAAAATTAAATGAATAAACGATTGTTTCTATTGATTACATTTTAACATAATAAATTTTTAGCTTTTTTGAAGTCATCAAAAAACAGGACAAGTGCTACTTTGAGTAGGATGAGTCTTGCCCTGTTGACAAACGATTACAATTTTGTGGCCCCTTCTCCTATGCCTTCGATAAAATATTTTTGCAAGAAGACAAAAAGGATGATAATTGGAATAATTGCCAGTATCAAACCTGTTAAAGCTAGCTCCCACTGAGTTGTAAACTCACCAAAGAATGAATATAGTTCCAGTGGCAATGTTCGCATTCCTTCTTGGTTAACAACCAGAGATGGCAGTAAATAATCATTCCATATTTTCATTCCGTTCAAGATAACGATGGTCACAGTAGTAGGTTTTAGCATAGGTAAGATCACTTTAAAAAATATATCTACACGACTTGCACCATCAACCCTGGCGGCATCATCAAGTTCTGTCGAAATTCCCCGCATGGTACCATAATAAAGATAAACAGACAGACTTACTGAAAAACCAATGTTCATAATTGTTAATCCAGTACGGTTTAATAAATTAATTTGAGAAAACAAATTAACTAAAGGAATCATAATTGCTTGAAAAGGAATCAGCATCGTCACGCCACAAAAGTAATAGATAAAGGTGCTGAATTTTGAGTCTCGCCTTTGCAAAACATAAGCCGCCATTGCGCTGAAAATTACTGTTAACACAACACTTGCGACAGTAATGATTAAAGAATTACCAAAACCGGAAACGTAGTTCATTGCGTAAAAGGCATTCGGATAATTGGCAAGAGTAATTTGTTCAGGTAAACCAACAATATTTGAAAGAATCTCTGATTGTGTCTTAAATGAATTAATAAATATTAAGAAAAAGGGATAAAGCCAGCCAATTGATAAAACTAACGCCAGGACGATAATTAGGTATTTGCCAAAGTCTTGTTGTTTTCTCATGTGTCCATCTCCCGCTTCCTAGTTAGCCTCAGCTGTATCACGGTCACAATCGTTACAATAATAAAAAACAGGACTCCTTTGGCTTGCGCATAGCCTTGGCTGTATTCTTGAAAGGCCGTGTTGTAAATGTTCATCGCAAGCATTTCAGTTGAACCAAAAGGGCCTCCATTTGTTAATGTCAAGTTTAGGTCGTAAAGACGAAAGGCATTGGTTAACGTCAGAAATAAACTAATAGTAAACGCTGGCGCAACCGCTGGAAATTTAATATACCAAAAAACTTGCCAAGCATTAGCGCCATCGATTTTTGCAGAATCAATTATAGTAGGACTAACTGAAGTTAAAAACGAAATATAAATCAGCATAACATACCCGCCCATTTGCCATAAGAACACAATAACTAAGGCCCAAAAACCAGAAACACTGGTGGCCAACCAATTTGAGAAGAAATCGATACCGGTGGCTTCTGCTATCGCAGTAAAAGCTTGAATAAAGATAAATTGCCAGATGAAGCCTAAGATAACTCCACCGATTAAATTAGGTACGAAAAAAGTTGTCCGCAAAAAAGTCGCAAATTTACCTTTAATACTGGTAACTAGTACACCCAAGCTTAAACCTAACACATTGACTAAAACAACCGAAACAACGGAAAACCAAAACGTTACATTAAGACTTTCCAAAAAACGTCGGTCTTGAAAAAGTGCTTTATAGTTTTCTAACCCAATAAAAGTCATATCCAACCCATTAGAATTAGTAAAAGATGTGCCAATACCGTAAATAAAGGGGAAAACGATGACCAATAAAAGCACAATAAGTACGGGCGCTAAAAATAACCAATAAATGTTACGAAAACTTTTATTGCCTTTCATTTGATTCAACTCCCATCTGCGAAAATCTATTCGTCAGCTTTTTGCACACGTCTCATTTCACGAAAATCTTCGGAGGTTAATTTTTCAAATTCATTCCACCCGATTTCTCCAGCCAAATACTTTTGATAGTTAGGCGCTAGCGATGCTCTTAAAAAACCATAGGGTTCTTGTTTATAAGTCATTGGAGCGGCTTTATTATCTAATACATCTTGATAGAGTTGACGAGAGATCGGTGCACCGATTTTATCTATGTCTAAATCTTTGACAGGCGGAATGACTTGTAACTCTTCTAGCACGATTTTTTGTCCTTTTTCACTTATATATAAAAAATCTAAAAAACCGGCTGCAGCTTTGATTTCCTCTTCTGATTTATTTTTATTAATACCAATCACCCAGTTGGTTCCTGCTACATTACGCCCCCCTTTATCATCGTCTGCAAAAATTGGCAACAAACCTAATTTTTCTTGGACAAATGCTGGGTCCATTTTATTCAATGCTGGTACGATCCAGTTTCCTTGATGGACCATTGCCACCTTATCATTGAAGAAAAGGTCGTCGACAGAATGGGTGTGATTCATTGTAATGACTGGCTGAACGGTATGTTGGTTGATTAAATCCGTATATTCGTGCATACGCTTACCATTTTGCCATTTCAATTCTTTTGCATTAAAGGCTTGGTTATTATCATCATCAAATTCAGAAGCACTGAAATTAGCAAAAAAGTGATTCGCAACATTTTCATCTTCACCTTCAAAAGCAAAGACATCTTCTAAACCAAGTGCTTCTTTTTTATCATCTAAAAGTTCTACCACATTAACAAAATCTTGGTAACTTTTTATATTGTTAGGGTTAATTCCAGCTTTTTTAAAAATCTCCTTATTGTACAAAAAGCCGAACCCTTCAACGCCAAAAGGCATTCCTAATTGTTTCCCTTCTAATTGTCCGGATTCTAATAATTGGGGTAACATTTCGTCTGTTAGTGATAAGTCGTCCATTTCGTATAAGTAATCCTTATAAAAATCCACATCAGGTAGACCACTTAACATCATCATGGTCGGCTCGCGCTTTGAAGTAAACTTTGATAATAAGGAGGCACCACCATCATTAGAAGTTACTGTTGTGATCGTCATATCAACATTAGGATTTTCTTTTTCATATTCAGTTGCAGCATTTCTTAGCCCATCTGCTATTTCTGCTTTTTGGTTAAAAAATTCAACTTCGATCTTTCCGCCATTGCCTGCATTATTTGTTCCACAGCTGCCTAAAAGAAATACATTACATAAAAGAAAAATAAATACAGCAAATCTAGCTTTTCCTTTCATTCTCATCAATACCTTTCTTTAGGGAATAAGTTATCCTGCTGTTTTAAAGCAGTATATGTCTTTGAGCGATTTTTATATTCAACCAGAAAAAACCACTGATTCCGGCTAAACACAGGTAGAAAGATCCGATAAAAAAACAAAACAACTAAAGATAAAAAAATATAAATTATAAGTTATATCTATTTTATATCTTTTTTGTAAGCGCATCAAAAAATAACGCTTATACATTTTATAAATACTATCTAAAGGGATCTGTTATTGTTAATTGGTGGCTAAACTAACTAACATTACCTGGTTTGCTATAACCAATGTAATGAAAGTCCGATAAAACAGAGAGGAACCAAAGCAGCTGCAAGTAGAGAAGTCCTTAGCAGCCAATATATAAACGAAAGGGGAAGATTCTTGCTCAGCTTTAATGTAATATTGTTCAACTTTGGTTCCTCTTTCTACTTCTTTATTGTAAAGTTTGTTATTTACGTTTACACTAGATAAGCGGATAAAAGAAGGCGCTTTTTTTTATCCAATTAGATGAAAGTTGGTGAAAATCTTGAGACTCAAAGAACTAATGGCAACAAAGCTATTTAAAGAATGCAATCTATTAATAGGAAATGAAGGTTTAGAAAATACTATCAGTTCTGCTATGATTTTAGAAACGCTCAATATTGAAAATTATTCTTCACAAAATCAACTAGTCATGGCTACTTTATATGAGTTTCAAACTGCTACTAAAGAAGAAAGCAAGCAGTGCTTTCAGAATATGGAAAAACAAGGAGTGAGTGCTTTAATTATCAAGCTAAATACTACGATAAAAGCGATACCAAGCTACCTAGTCGAACAAAGTACTGCTTACCATATTCCTTTAATCGAAGCTCCGGAAACCGTCAGTTATGAAAAAATTCTGCTGGCTATTTATGAGCCAACTTTAAAAAAGCAAGAACATTTACTGCGAACTTATTATGAAGTACGGCAAGAGTTTACTAAAGTCGAACGCAATTTACGCTCTTTTGATCAAATTATGGAGACCTTTTATAAGCTGATTCAATTACCTTGCTCATTAAAAATTCCTAACTTAGAGGTGGATCTTCACTATGGTGAACGATTTGATGAATACGAATCCGTTCAACAGGAATTTTTAGAAACAACTGAATTCACTAAAAACACTTATAAAAAGCTTACCTTATTTTTATCAGGGGAAAACAAATGGAAAACCACATTAGAAACCCAGATCACCTCGCCTATTGCCGATGAAGGGGTTTTAAGAGTCTATCAAAAAGACGGAGCAACCATCCAGTCTGATTTAATGATCCTTGAAAATGCGATTGACTTGATCCATGAACAAATTCAAATTGTCTTTCTACTGAAAAAACATCACTACACCCGGATGAATAATTTAGCAGATGCTATCTTGCAAAACCCTCCAGAAAAAACAGACGAGCTAGACAATCTATTAGACGAAGCAAATATTAATTCTTATCCTTATTTTCAAGGGATTGCCTTCAGTTGTAAAAATAAAGAATCGCTACAAAAAAACAAAGGAGTCATCAAAAAATTACGTTATTTGAGAAATTTAACGATTTACTTTGACCATCACAAATGTACTGTTATTTTATATAACTTAAAAAATGAAAATGACTTCATTACTAAAGACGAAATCAAACAACTTTTTACTGAAGACAGTCAGACCCTTGAGCAATTTCGTTTCTCAATTAGTCAAACAAAACAAAAAGGCAGCTTAAAAGAAATCCTATTAGACTGCTTAGATGGATTACGTTTTAACAATTCTTTTTCACTTGGCCCTATTGTGTCGTTTAATGATTTAGGTGTTTTCCAAATTTTTATGCGGGATAACGGTCCTAAACAAATGATGGAAGCTATTCCCAATAATTTAATAAAATTATGGTTAGAAAATAGCGAGTTATTCGAAACATTGTATACTTTTTTTAAAAATAACCGTAATTATAAGAAGACTTCTGAAGTACTTTTTATGCATTCAAAGACTGCCCGCTACCGTATAAATAAAATCTCAGATATCTTAATGCTTGATTTTTTTGATCCTATACAAGTAGTTAATTACGAGCTAGCAACTTATTTTCTTCATATGAAAAAAAACACTACGGTTGAGTAATACTTATTACTTTGTATCTTTCATAAAACAGTTCGTATGCGATCATTTTTTCTCTATGAATACTGCTACAGAAGCATGCATTGATAGCAGTTAATGAGTAAATAGACCACCTTCATTTTCCATTTGATTTTATCTTTTCTTACCAAGGAGGTTGTTGGCGCTTTCATTCTAGCAGATGTACGATAAAATATATTACTGGACAAACGATCCATGTTAATGGCTAACTGCTGATTATTACTACTAGCGCAGTATGAGAACTGCGCTAGTTTTTTTATGTTAAATAAACGTTTTATTTAGGAAAAATTCCATTATCATAAACCAAAAAGAATTGTTATAATAGAATTAACAATATTTGGGGAGTGGAGAACCATGAGAAAACGTCAGATTTTGTTATGGGTCGCAGGAATTATCCTTTTTGTGATTAGTGTCTTTTACCTAATACGTCTAAGCCAACGTGAAGATGATTTTTTTCTAGAAGAAACAACTGAAGCAATCAGCGAAACATCTGAAACAACAACTAATTCTACAGAACAAAACACTACACCGCAAACCATTTTAGAAAGCTTTGGCGAAAATTGGCTAAATTTCTCTAGCATCACTGAAAGAAATCAACAAGTAAAAGATTATATGACAGAAGATGCCATAAAAAATAGCCAGCTTGACTCAGAGTCAGAAGAAGAACGTGAAAGCACGGGAATGATCAAAACGATTACTCAAGATATTGAACACCCCCAGAAATATATCCTACTGGGCGAAGAAACCACCCAAGGAGAAACCGAAGAAGTTATTTTAGAAATTGATTTAACGGATGACCCCTCCCCTAAAATCAGTCACTTTGAATTCAATTATAAAGAATAAAAAAACTATAATATAAGCAAAAACAAGACAAAAATATCCGAACTATAGAGTTTGCGACGAGTAATCGCAGAAGTACTCTCTATAGTTCGGATATTTTATTAACAAAGGAACTTCTCTTACAGTCCCTTAAAATTTATGGAATTATTTTAATCAGTTACTTCTAAATTAACTGTCCCTACGTTTTCAAATTCAGCTTTGTAATGCCCTTTTTTCAATGGTTCCGGTAATACAAAAGTACCAGAAGAAATAAACTGCCCAGTTTCTATTTTTTTCCCGTGTTTTTCCAATTCTTTGGCTAACCAAACCACAGCATTTGCTGGATGTCCTAATACTTCTGTTGAAGGGCCTTCTTTTACAAACTCATTGCCAAACGTTAATGTTGCCTTAACATTGTCCACATCAGCATAAGTGAATTTTTGAGGTTCGCCCATAGCAACAGCCCCATTCACCGCGCCATCGGCAACCACTTCATATAAAGTTGCCTTAGGGAACCAACCTTCATAACGCCCATCGGAAACTTCAATGCCAGGAGCTAGGCGGCATTTTTCAAAAACTTTTTCCGGTGAATCGCTAGGAAAGATAGGTTCATCTACTAGAAAAACAAGTTCTAATTCTAACAGTGGACTATTATATTCTTGTAATGACACTGTGTTTTTAATGGTTACATCTGTCATCCCACCATATAATGGAGAGTCACTAGCAAAAAGGTTTTGCGTTTCTTTACTTGTCAAACTGATCTTATACCCGGCAAGTTTCTCGCCATCTTTTTCTTTTAGCTTCAATACTTCGTCTTGAATTTGATAAGCTTCTGTCTTTTCATGAAGATCTAGTTCGCCTAATTTTAAAGGTGTATTTTTCTTATATGCTTGATAAAGTTTTTCAACTGCTGTCATAAACCGTCCCCCAAAGATTTATTTATTTTGTAAATTTTTCAGTGTTTCATCAAATCTAGTTTGTATATATTGCGCAGAGAGTTCTAACTTTTCTGCCTCTTTCTCTGTTAAATCAAGATGCAAAGCTTCTACTATACCGTTTTTGCCTACGATCGCCGGATAAGAAAGATAAGTCCCATATTCTTGGCGAAAGTTGGAAACAGGAAGTTCCGCTCTGGCATCACTCATTACTACATCAGCTAAGCGTACGGCCGCCGTGGCAATCCCGTAATTCGTATAATTTTTACCGTGCAATACAGTGAAGCCTCCAGCACGAGCAATCTCATCTAACTGATCAAAATCGACTGCGCGTTCTTTAGCAATCTCGGTAATGGGTTTTCCTAAAACACTCACTGTCGACCAAGCGGTAAATTGCGAATTCCCGTGCTCCCCTAAGTTATAACCGCCAACCGAACGTGGATCAATTTCAAACACTTTACCCACTGCTCGTTTCATCCGTGCGGAATCAAGTAAAGTTCCTGTTCCAATGACTTGATTAGTAGGAAGCCCCGTCATCGTTTGATAAATTGAAGTAATAACATCACACGGATTCGTAATAGCAATTAATACACCATTAAACCCTGATTCTTTAATGTTTAACGCAACCATTGCAGCTTGCTCACTAGTAAATGGCAGCTCAACAAAACGATCATTGCTAGTATTGCCTTGTAATAACTTAATATTTCCTATAGCTGAGATGACAACATCTGCATCTTTTAATGCTGAATAGTCATTAACAGTAAGGTTCACATGAGAGACTGCGTTGGCCATCGCATCTGCAAAATCCAAAGCATCTGCATTGACTTTGGCTTCATTGATATCAATTAGAACCAACTCATCGGTTAACCCTTTTGCAATAATATCATGGGCAACCGTTGAACCCACATTTCCCATACCAATTACACCTATCTTACGAGCCATTAACTCCCTCCTCCTACATTAATCTAAAGTAATCGTAGATATTGACCTTTTTTTGCATATTTAGGTCCTACAGCTTCTTTTATGGACTCTTCTTTTACTAACTTGGGTCTGGAAACTTCTCTTGCACACCCTACTATTGCTGACTTAGGTCATTAACTTCTTTTGCAGACCTTTCTCAGCTTACATTTTTTGCCTAATTCGATAATTTTATTTAGACCTCAACCTTTTGAATCCAGCCTTCTGGAGCTGTACGATCGCCTAATTGAATACCAACAAGCTCATCATATAGTGCTTGTGTTTTTGGTCCCACTTCTGTTTCGTTATTAAAAGTATATTTTTTATCATGATAGGTTAAAGAACCAACAGGAGAAATCACAGCAGCGGTCCCCATGGCGCCCGCTTCAACGAATTGATCTAGATCTTCGACTGCAATTGTTGTCTCTTGAGGATTCAACCCTTGTTTTTGGGCAATTTCAAATAATGATTGCTTAGTGATCGATGGCAGGATCGAATCTGATTTAGGAGTTAAAAACTGTCCATCTTTGGTAATTCCGTAAAAATTAGCGCCGCCAAATTCATCGATGTATTTATGTTCTCTTGGATCTAAATACAAGCAATCCGCGTACCCTTCTTTTTTTGCTTTCATTGCTGGATACAAACTACCTGCGTAATTTCCTGATGTTTTTACTTGACCAGTACCAGCAAAAGCAGCACGGTCAAAATCGCTAATTAGATAAGGCGTAGGCGTCAATCCTTGAACATAGGCGCCAACAGGTGTTGCATAAATCCGGAATTGGAATTCTGATGAAGGGGCCACGCCAACAATGGAATCTGTCCCAACCATAAATGGCCGAAGATACAAAGAACCGCCTGTTCCATAAGGAGGGACAAATTCTTCATTTGCACGGACAACTTCTTTGACTGCTTCTACAAATTTATCGGCAGGATAAGGTTCCATCGCCATCCTTTCTGCTGAATTTTCAAAGCGTTGTGCGTTCATTTCTGGTCGAAAAAGGTTGATGCTGCCATCTTTTTGTCGATAAGCTTTCAATCCTTCAAAAATTTCTTGCCCATAATGTAAAACTTCTGCTGCTTCAGAAAGATACATGGTTGCATCCGTCGTTAGTTCGCCTTCTTGCCATTTGCCATCTTTAAATTCTGCTTTAAAACGATAAGGCAAGTCCCGATAATGAAACCCCAAATTATTCCAATCCAAATCTTCTACTCTTTGTTTCGCCATATAAAAATCCCCCTCGACTAAAATTAAAAAACTACAACAACGAAATACGCCCCACAAAGCGTATGCTTTATAGGGCGTTTCCACGGTACCACCTATTTTTGTTTTGACTTTTGATCAAACCCTCAACGTACAACTAGACCACATCTCAGCAATACGCGTCCCCTTTAATGGTGGGCAACCAGCAAAAATGTTCATTTTTACCACTCCGAGCTGATCAATTTGAAGGCGACGTTGATTTTTCCCAGCAACAAAATCTCTCTTAAAACGTCTAATGCCTCAAATAATTCTCATCATTGTGTTTTTCGTTGTTTATTTACTGAATAATCTAACTCTTCTGACAAAAGAAGTCAACCTTTTTTCTAAAAATTTTCAAAATTAAGACAATAAGAGATAACTAACAAAATTCTAGCAATCAAATACCAACCAAAGTAAAGTCCTGCGTGCAAAAATAGTTTTGATAAATAAACAAAAACCCGCCTAATTTAATCGATAGAAATTAGGCGGGCCACTTTTTAAAACTTCATCTCTTTTTTTAGTTTCTTACTTTATCAGTCGTTAAGCAAGGAGTGCTTTTTGATACCTTTGATAAAAATCTTTTCCGTAATTATGCATAATCAGCCGTTGCCAGTCAAAATCGACCTGCTCTTCTTTTAAAATCGGTTGTATCCATTGGTTTGTCGGCAAAAGTTTCAATAGATGGTGCCTGGAAAACTGAGAAAATAATAAGTTTCTTCCATATAACCTTGCTAATTGAGCTTGAAAATGGAAAGCATCAAACGGCAAAAGTAACGTATTCACATTATTACGATTTGTTAAAAACAACTCAGCCTCCATAAAATCCGTTTGCAAGTTCAGTGACTTTTTTTTAAAAGCAGCAAAAATTTCTTCTGGTAAACGAACCGCCCAAACTAAACCTTTTTGCTGGCACTCATCCAACATATGCAAAATGGCTAACTCACTTTGGGTCATTTGATACCAGCTCTCGGATTTCTCACTACCGTGGAGTTTCTTTTGTATTTCTTGCGGTAAATGAATTAAATCGGCAGGTGAGCCAATATCAAGTGATACTTGCTGAGCATTTTTCAACCATAGGGGATGATCTGCAATACGTAAAGTCATCCACTTGTTTTGTCCTCTATACTCAGTTTGACACAACAAACTATAGACGCTCATATCTGTTTTTGAAATATTGTAGGCAAATAAACTTATAGATGATGGCAGCTCTTCTTTTAGGACAGTAACTATTTGCTTTTGCCCTAGTTTGCGGGTTTGTTCTTGATCTAACTGCATTTATAAGATTATCCTTTCTAATATCTTTCGGCCTACAATTAAGACAATTCTAATTTACCTGTATACAACTGGTAATATGTCTTTTTATTTTCAATTAATTGAACATGTGTCCCTCGCTCAATGATACGTCCGTGATCTAAAACAATGATTACATCAGAATTTTGAATAGTCGACAATCGATGGGCAATCACAAAGACCGTTCGTCCTTCCATTAACGAGTCCATACCATTTTGCACGAGTTTTTCTGTCAATGTATCAATACTTGAAGTTGCTTCATCTAAAATCAATACCGGATTGTTGGCTAAAGCAGCCCGTGCTATAGACAATAATTGTTGTTGTCCTTGGGAGAGATTCGATTCTTGCCCATTAATAACTGTATCATAACCATCTGTTAAGTTTTCAATGAAATGGTCGGCATTTGCCAATTTAGCTGCTGCAACCACTTCTTCATCAGTTGCTTCTAGATTACCGTAACGGATATTTTCTCTAATCGTACCGCTAAATAAATTGGTATCTTGTAAAACCATTCCAAGAGAACGACGCAAATCTGCTTTTTTGATTTTTTTAATATCGATACCATCATAGAATATTGTTCCTTGGTCAATATCATAAAATCGATTAAGCAAATTGGTAATCGTAGTTTTTCCAGCTCCCGTTGCTCCGACCAATGCGACCTTTTGTCCGGGATGTGCATAAAGAGAAATGTCATGAAGGATCGTCTGATTTTCTTTATAACCAAAAGTGACGTGGTCAAAATCAATCTTACCTTTTACTTCAATGTACTCAACACTACCATCCGCTTGTGGCTGTTTCCAGGCCCATCGGTCGGTATGATAAGTACTTTCTCGCAACTGTTTTCCTTTTTGCTCAACACTGACTAACGTTACCACCCCAGTATCTCCTTCAGGTTTTGTATCAATTAGTTCAAAAATCCGTGCTGCTCCAGCCAAAGCCATCACGATAAAGTTGACCTGTTGTGAAATCTGGTTAAGCGGACCACTAAAACTCCTACTTAACTGCAAGAAAGCAATCAGTGTCCCAATAGATAAGGTAATGATTCCTTCAATCGATAAGATTCCACCAACTAACGCAATCAAAACATATTGTAAATTCCCCAAATTGATCATGATAGGTAATAATATATTTGCCAATTGGTTGGCTTTTGAAGTGTCTTCAAATAATCGATCATTTTTTTGCACAAAACCACGTTTGGATTCTTCTTCATGAGTAAATACTTTGACGACTTTTTGACCAAACGTCATTTCTTCAATATAACCATCCACATCACCCAAGGAGCGCTGTTGATAGACAAAATAACGAGAACTTAGGCCAGCAATCTTTTTTACCACAAAATAAATCAGACCTACTGTAAATAAAACCACAAAAGTCAATGGAACATTCAACGTTAACATCGCAATAAAAACACCGATCATTTGGGTTATCGCTTGAAAGACTTGAGGGATACTTTGTGAGATCATTTGTCGCAGCGTATCAATATCGTTGGTATAGTGACTCATGACATCACCGGAAGGATTCTCATCAAAAAACCGAACAGGCAAAGCTTGCATTTTGGCAAACATATCATCTCGAATATTCTTTTGAGTACCTTGACTTACTGTAACCATGATTCGATTAAACAATAAAGACGAGATCACACCGATCAAATAAATTGCACCCATAACCAGGATGATATTTAAAAGTCCAGTATAAACCGGATTTGTTTGCGCTAAAAGCGGGGTAATATAATCATCGACAACCCGTTGGATAAATAAGGAACCCAGTGTGTTCGCACCTGTACTCAGCAAGACAAACAGAATCACAAACATCAAATTTATTTTATAATCGCGCCAAATATAACGAAGGATACGTAGCAAAGGCGCTAGTGTTGTATTATTTCGCATTTGCTCCACCAAATCCTTTCGTTTGCGCTTCATAAATCTCTTGATAGATAGAACTAGTTTGCAGCAATTCGTCATGTGTTCCTATATCTGTAATTTGACCATTATCAAGAAACAGAATTTTATCTGCATCCTGAACAGAAGTAATCCGTTGTGCAACGATAAATTTGGTAGTATAAGGCATTTTTGTCCTAAAAGTCTCAAGAATCTTAGATTCAGTCTTCGTATCCACAGCGCTCGTTGAATCATCCAAAATTAAAATCTTAGGATCTTTCAGTAAAGCGCGGGCAATACATAGACGTTGCCTTTGACCCCCAGAAACATTTGAGCCACCTTGTTCAATATAGGTTTGATAGCCATCAGAAAGTTCTTGAATAAATTCGTCTGCTTGTGCCATAACACAAGCATCTTTAACTTCTTGTTCAGTTGCTGCAGGATTTCCCCAGCGTATGTTTTCCATAATTGTGCCAGAAAATAGAACATTATTTTGCAAAACAACGCCAATATTTTGTCTAAGGGTATCCGTATCATAGTCTCGCACATCTTTTCCTGCCACTTCGACACGTCCACCTGTCACATCATATAAGCGTGGAATCAATTGAACAAGTGTAGTCTTAGAACTTCCCGTACCACCCACAATGCCGACTGTCTCTCCAGTTTTGACTGAAAAAGAGACGTCTTTTAAAGCATTATGCTCAGGATCTGTCGGATACTGAAAAAAAACGTGATCAAAACGGATTTGCCCATCAGCAAGTGTTTGTAATGCAACATCATTATTTTTTAAATCGCTCTCTTCTTCCATCACTGCTACCACACGCTCAGCAGAAGCTTGAGAAATCAAAAGCATGACAAAAACCATTGAAAACATATTTAAGCTAATTAAAATTTGGAAAGTATAAACAAATAAACTAGACAATTCCCCTGTAGACATTGTCTGGTCCACAATCAAATGAGCGCCCACCCAGGAAATAAGCAAGATACAAATATAAGCCGACGACTGCATGAGCGGTTGATTAAAAGCTAATAGTTTTTCGGCTTTGGAAAAACGTTTATAAACAATTTTCGAAATGTTCTGAAATTTATTTATTTCAAAAGCCTGACGTACATAAGATTTGACTACCCGTATCCCATGTAAGTTTTCTTGTACGATATTATTCAAATGATCATAACTCCGAAAAACACGTACAAAAATAGGATGGACTTTCCGCCCAATAAAAATAAGTGTCCCTGCTAAAAATGGAGCGATCCCAATAAAAATCAAGACCATATTGGGGTTAATCAAAGCCGACATAATAATTGCAAAAGTAAACTGAACTGGGCTTTTGATCATAATACGTACTAACATTTGATAAGCATTTTGTAAATTTGTCACATCAGTGGTCATTCGCGTAATCAAGCTGGGAGCCGTAAATTTATCAATATTGGAAAAAGAGAATCTCTGGACATTAAAAAATAAGGTTTTTCGCAAGTTTTTAGCAAAGCCAGCGGATGCAATTGCGGCATATCGTCCAGACAAAGCGCCAATGATCAACCCTACTAATGCTAATAAAATAAGGAACCCGCCGATCTGCCAAACAACTGCAGTATCTCCTTGCGAAATACCACTATCAATAAGAATTGCCATCAACGTAGGAATTAAAATTTCTATAAACGATTCAAAAATCACTAATATCATACTAAGAGCAGTCGGCCTTTTATATTCACCCACAGAACTCAGAAGTTTTCTTACCACACACAAGGCCTCCTTTCACACATTTAAAACTATTATAGCAAAAAATAAAGCGGTTGCTGAAATAAATCTAGATTTATTTCTTATTAGAGAGATTATTGATAAAAAGCCGAAAAATAGCATCTTCAAAAATAAGGGGTATTTTCCGGCTAATTCAAGCAAGATGATGTTGTAAGTTACCTTTCATTGCTTGGCTACTAAACTTCTACTTGATCAAATTCTTTTACTGCGTCTCCTTTGATCATCTTGCCATTTGAAGGCAGTGTGATAGCATCGCGGTTAACTGCAATCATTTTCGCATTGGGTGCAGCGTATTGAATCAAGCTTGCAAAAGGATAGACCACAAAAGAAGTCCCGACTACAACGATTAAATCAGCTTGACTGATTGCTTCAACTGATTTTTCGATTTTTCCAGTATCAATTGCTTCTTCATATAATACAATGTCTGTCCGTAAGATACCACCGCAATTTTCATGATACATACTAGACAAATAGTCTTCCAGTGCAACAGTCCGACCACACTTTTGGCAATAAATATGATAGATGTCGCCATGAAACTCTATTAAATGTTGTGGATCTGCGCCGGCTGAAAGATGCAGCCCTTCCACATTTTGAGTAATAATATCTGCTTTTCCTTTTTGGGTAAATTCAGCCATTTTTTGATGGATAACGTTAGGTTTTGCTTCTGGGTGGATCATATGTTGTTTGACAAACTCATAATGTTTTTCTGGTTCATTGATCAAGCAAGGATGACTTAATAAATATTCCGGTGAACCTCCTGTAGAATATAAGCCATTTTTCGAACGATAATCAGGGATACCCGATGCCGTTGAAACCCCGGCGCCAGTTAAAAATACAACTTTTTTTGCAGAATGCAATAATTCGTTTAATTCACTCATACTTTTTCCTCCTTAAAGTTCATTGCCATTCAAATTCTTCTATGCACAAAAACACACAAGATACTACGTTCTCGTGTGTTTGATTCACAATGGTCTATTAACAGATCACTTTTTATCCATCATGCTTAATAAAACCCGCATCGGCTACACCTGAATTTGGATCTTCCAGTGCTTTTTTCAACGCATTCCAAGAAAGAGTAGCACATTTGATGCGAGCAGGAAATTTTGACACCCCATTGAGTATTTCAGCATCACCTAATTTTTCGACTTCTTCTACTTCTTTTCCTTGAACCAGCAAAGAGAAATCTTCTGCTAAAGCCATGGCTTCTTTTACCGTTTTCCCTTTAACTGCTTCAGTCATCATCGAAGCACTCGCTGTTGAAATCGAACAACCATGTCCAGAAAAGGCGATATCTTTTATTATGCCATCTTCAGTCTGCAGTTCCAAATGAATCACATCGCCGCAGGTTGGATTATTCATTTCGATATGTTGACTAGAATTTTCTAGCGTCCCATGGTTATGCGGATGACTGGAGTGATCCAAAATAACTTGACGATATAAATTTTCTAATTTAGAAAGTGCCATGTTCGAAAAACTCCTTTGTCACTTTGATCGCTTCCACTAAACGATCTGCATCTTCCTTTGTATTATATAAATAAAAACTTGCACGTACCGTAGCAATAACATCCAAATATTCTAAAAGCGGCTGAGCACAGTGATGCCCGGCGCGAACAGCCACACCTTCCATGTCTAAAGCAGTTGCCACATCATGAGGATGCAGGCCATCCAAGTTAAAAGCAATCACGCCAGTATGATCATGAGGATCAGCTGGGCCATAAATTGTCAGACCGTCGATTGCCTGTAGTTGCGGCAATACATAATGAACCAATTCTTTCTCATGACGATAAATATCGGTAAGCCCAATTTTATTTAGATAGTCAATCGCGCTGCCTAAACCGATACCGCCAGCAATGTTAGGCGTACCCGCTTCAAATTTCCAAGGCAATTCGGTCCAAGTGCTTTCGTACGGATGAACAAAATCAATCATTTCGCCACCAAATTCCACTGGCTCCATCTGTTCTAACCAGTTTCGTTTACCGTATAATACACCAATTCCCGTTGGACCACACATTTTATGACCAGAAAAAGCATAAAAGTCAGCATCTAGCTCTTGAACATCCACTGGCATATGGGGAGCTGCTTGGGCGCCATCTACTACCATTATCGCTTGATGATCGTGTGCTAAGCTAGCTAATTCAGCGATTGGGTTAATTACACCCAGGACATTTGAAGCATGCGTGATCGCCACAATCACCGTTTTATCCGTCACTTGTTGGCGGGCTTTTGTCATGTCTAAAAAGCCGTCCTTTGTTAAAGGAACATATTTCAGTACTGCTTTTTTTCGTTTAGCTAACTGCTGCCAAGGAACTACATTAGAATGGTGCTCCATATAGGAAATCACAATTTCATCGCCTTCTTGGACAAAAGCATCGCCAAAACTTTGAGCTACCCAGTTCAAACCAGTTGTTGTTCCGCGGGTAAAGAGGACTTCAGCCGCTTCCTTGGCATTAATTAATTGGCGTACTTTTTCCCGTGCGTCTTCATACTTTTCAGTTGCACGTTCAGCTAAAGTATGAACGCCGCGATGAACATTGGCATTATCTTCATGATAGTAGGATCCAATCGTTTGTAAAACAGCCTCAGGCTTTTGAGTCGTTGCTGCATTATCCAAATATACGAGCGATTCATCATTGATCACTTGATTTAAAATAGGAAATTCTTGACGAAGATGTTCAGCATTTATCACGCATCTACCTTCCTTTCAATGACATTAATTAATTCCTTTTCCACTTCTTTTACCGGTATTGCGGTTAAAACTGCACTCAAAAATCCACGAATGACTAATCGTTCGGCTTCTTCTTTTGGTAGCCCTCGACTCATCAAATAATACATTTCTTCAGGATCTACTCTTCCTACACTAGCAGCATGGCCAGCTGTTACCTCATTTTCTTCAACCAATAAAATAGGATTGGCATCACCACGTGCCTTATCAGAAAGCATCAATACACGACTTTCTTGTTGTGCATCTGAACCTTTTGCCCCTTTTAAAATATGACCGATACCATTAAAAGTCAAAGTTCCACGATCACGGATAACGCCATGTTGCAAGATATGTCCCACTGAATGAGGCGCCTTATTGGTAACACGCGTATCGATCGCTTGTTTTTGGCGTCCAGCGCTGATAGCAACTGCTTTAACTTCTGCGTGGGAGCCTTCACCTTCTAACTCAGAATCAAAATCACCTATCACGTCACCTTCGTTCATAACACCCATGGCCCAGTCAATCGAAGCATTACGTAGCAAATAACCTCGTCTTTTTATATAGCAAGAAAGGTTTTCTCCTAATTGATCAATTCCCGAAAACTTAATTTTGGCATCTTTTTGCGCGATTACTTCTACAATAATATTACCAGACACTTTTTTAGCCAAACTGCCTTCTGTCATAAATCGTTCAAGATAACTAAACTCACTATTTTCTTCTGCTACGATTAATACATGTTTAAAGAAATGAGCAGGCAAGTCACCGTCATGATGAAAAATCGCTTCGATTGGTTGTTCAATTACCACATTTTTAGGGACATATAAAAACAAACCGCCATTCATAAAAGCTGCGTGGGCAGCTGTTATTTTGTCTTCATCCATAGGGACCGACTTGGTCATATAATACTCTTTAACTAATTCTGGATACTTTTGCATAGCGGTAAATATATCGGTGAAAATAACGCCTTTATCTACTAATTCTTGTGGCAATTGTTCAAAAATAACAGTATCATCTTGTTGAACTAAAATGGGGCTTTCTCTATTCTTATCAAAAGCAGGAATTTTAGCGGTTGCTTTTTTGCCATTAATTAGACTATCATCATCAATGTTAAATAACGGCCAACGATCATAGCGTACCCGCTCAATTCTTCGCAGATCCAAAGTATCTGCTTTTTTTAACGCAGCTTGGCGTATTTTATACATCCAATTAGGTTCTTTTTTATAAGCTGAAAAAGCGTTAACTGCGTCAAGATGATTTATCAAATTTTTCTGCATGTCACTTGACCTCCTTACGCTTCTTCCTTATATTCAATTCCTAGTTCTTTACTAATACCGGCATAGCCTTCATTTTCCAAACGTTTTGCTAATTCTGCATCTCCAGTCAAAGCAACACGCCCATCCATCATGATATGTACCACATCAGGTGTAATATAATTTAATAGCCGTTGATAGTGAGTAATAATTAATGCGCCAAAGTTTTCACCACGCATTTCATTTATACCTTTGGCTACAACTTTTAACGCATCAATATCAAGCCCCGAATCAATTTCGTCTAAGACAGCAAAAGTTGGTTTTAACATCATTAATTGTAAAATCTCATTACGTTTTTTTTCACCGCCAGAAAATCCTTCATTTAAATAACGTTCAGCCATTTCTTCAGGCATATTCAACAGTTGCATTTTTTGGTCTAATTCCTTTAAAAATTGCATGACTGAAATTTGATCCTCTTCTGCTCGTTTAGCATTGATTGAAGCTCGCATAAATTCAGCATTGGTAATGCCAGGAATTTCACTAGGATATTGCATCGCTAGAAACAACCCTAGACGTGCACGCTCATCCACTTCCATCTCTAGAACATTTTGGTCATCATACAAGATTTCTCCTTTGGTTACTTCATAGTTGGGGTTGCCCATAACGGCAGCTGATAGAGTAGATTTTCCTGTACCGTTTGGTCCCATGATGGCATGAACTTCGCCTGTATTAAGTGTAAGATTAACCCCTTTTAAAATTTCTTTATTTTCAATGGTTACATGTAAATCCTTGATTTCTAAAACGGACATTGATTTCCCTCCAAGTTCATTTGTATTCTCATTCATTGTAGACCAATTGTGAATGAAGTTCAAACGCTAATATCGAACTATTTTGGTTGCTTAAAACTAATTTTTTATAAATTTGAGTTAAATATTTAGTAAAATTCGTTTGTTTTGTTATACTTTACATAAAAGGAGGCGATTTCAATGAGGTATCATTTGGAACCGATCACGCAAAACAATTGGCGCAAAATCATACAGTTAGCAGTCGCGCCTAGTCAAGCCGAACTAATCGAAGATAATACCGAGTCTCTATTAGAAGCTGCTTATGACTCATCTTATAACTGGACTCCCATCGCACTATGTGTGGACAATAAAATTGTCGGGTTTGCCATGATCGGAGCAGAAGACAAGCAAAATAGGACCATCTTGTTTGACCGTTTCATGATTGATCATAATGCACAAAAACAAGGCTACGGTCATGCGCTTTTCCAAGCAGTTTTAACTTATTTAGAAGATCGCTTTAAAGTGGATGACGTTTATATTCGAGTACACCAAAAAAATGAACAAGCAATCCCTTTTTATGAATCATTTAATTTTGAGCTAACCGGAGAAGTGGATCCTAAAACGGGCAAGAAACTGATGTTACGCTCAATCCAACGGTAAATAAAAAAGCTGAGACAAAACGAACAACTTGAACAACCACGTTCAACGTTAAAAAGAAGTTTGTCTCGGCTTTTTTTATGTTATTCAAGCTATAACGCTTAAATAAAGCATCATACTTTTTTTATAAATTGATGATGACATTGGGAACAGGTTATTTTTAATTTCCCTTTGCCTTTAGGTGCACGTAATGCTTTCTTACATTCTGGACAATGAAAATAAACATACGATTTACGATTTTGAAAAGCTTCTTTTTTTAATTTGAAGAAGTTTTTAATTTTATTCTGCCAACGTAAATATTTTTGGTTTTCATTGGAGCGAACGTAAATTCTTTTGGAAAAAAAGCGATAATAAACGATAACTAATAGCACTAAAGGTAATATTCTCAATAACAGTGTTGAGGAAAAAACGTTAAGAATAAATAACACCGCCGTTAAAATGAGTAGCATTTTATTTAACGGATCAAAAACGCCGTAGCGTCCGCGCATAAATTGAATAATTTTATTTTGCCAATTTGATTGCATGTACCATTCTCCTATTTATTTATTGTTCCTATCGTAGCATTTGTTGAAAGGAAAAACAATTTTACAAAAGCTTTTTATATTCGTTAAAAAACCTTACCAGCAAACAACTACTGCTGATAAGGTTTTTTACGTTTCATTTATTTTTTATCGTTCTTATTATCTTTTTTATCCTCTTGCTTATCGTCTTTTAGCATTGCTTTTCTGGAAAGATTAATACGACCTTGTTTGTCAATCTCAGTTACCTTGACAAGTACTTCATCTCCAATATGAAGCACATCTTCCACTTTATTAACACGTTCGTTTGCTAATTGTGAAATATGGACTAAGCCATCCTTACCTTTGGCAATATTAACGAAAGCACCAAATTTTTCAATCCGAACAACTTTGCCTAAATAAACTTCGCCCGGTTTAATTTCTTTGGTCAAATCTTTAACGATCCCAATTGCTTTTTTAATCATTTCCGCATCAGAAGAGGCAATTGATACATTACCTTCTTGGTCGATATCAATTTTAACACCTGTTTCATCAATGATGCCGTTAATTGTATCGCCGCCTTTACCGATCACTTCTTTAATTTTTTCAGGGTCAATCGAAATCATTTCAATCTTCGGAGCATACGGACTTAGCTCTTCTCTTGGTTGAGCAATCGTTGAGTTTAATTGTTGTAAAATTTCCATCCGTGCTTGTTTAGCTTGGGTTAAAGCTTCACGTAGAATTTGTTCAGTAATACCTTGGATTTTGATATCCATTTGCAAAGCGGTAATCCCATCTTTAGTTCCGGCAACTTTAAAGTCCATATCGCCTAAATGGTCCTCCATACCTTGAATGTCAGTCAAGATCGTATAATTTTCACCGTCTGATACAAGTCCCATTGCAATACCAGCAACAGGAGCCTTGATAGGTACACCTGCATCCATCAATGCTAGAGTTCCCGCGCAAATACTTGCTTGTGAAGAAGAACCATTGGATTCCAAAACTTCAGCAACTAAACGGATAGTATAAGGAAATTCTTCTTCACTTGGAATAATTTGAGCTAGCGCTCGTTCACCTAACGCTCCGTGGCCAATTTCTCGACGTCCAGGAGAGCCTGCCCGACCTGTTGATCCCACACTAAATTTAGGGAAGTTGTAATGATGAATGAAACGTTTAGATTCTTCTACGCCTAGACCATCGATGATTTGATGCTCACCTAAAGGAGCTAACGTACAAGCGGATAAAGCTTGCGTTTGTCCACGAGTGAATAAACCTGAACCATGGACACGCGGCAGTAATCCTACTTCAGAAGAAAGATCACGAATTTCATCTACTTTTCTGCCATCAGGGCGTATTTTGTCAATGGTGATCAATTCGCGTACAACATCTTTTTCTAAATCTTCGGCAATTTGACTCACTTCACTGACTAAATGTTCGGCATCTTCGGCTTCTAGCTCAGCAATTTGTTCTTCATAAGCTTCCTTAACGGTTGCTTTTACATTTTCAATTTCATCTTCGCGCGCTAATTTTTCTTCTGTTAAAACAGCCGTTTTCATTGTTTGATAATAAGCATCATAAATAGTCTTTTGCAAGTCTTCATCCACTTGTAATAAAGAAATCGTCATTTTTTCTTTACCACAGCTAGCTGTAACTTCTTCTTCAAAAGCTACTAATTCTTGGATTGCTGCATGACCGAACATCAATGCACCTAACATATCTGCTTCAGAAGCTTCTTGAGCTCCTGACTCGACCATATTAATTGCTTCGCCGGTACCGGCAACTGTCAAATCAATGTCTGATTTTTCGTGTTGTTCTACCGTTGGGTTCAAAACATATTCACCATCAATACGTCCAACCTCTACCCCTGCGATTGGACCATCAAACGGGATATCTGAAATTGATAGTGCTAATGACGAACCTAACATCGCTGCCATAGCTGGCGAACAATCTTGTTCAACACTCATAACAGTATTGGTTACTTGGACTTCATTACGAAAACCTTCAGCAAACATTGGTCGGATAGGACGATCGATTAACCGCGCAGTCAATGTTGCGTCAGTACTAGGACGACCTTCTCTTTTAATAAACCCGCCTGGTATTTTTCCTACAGCATACATTTTTTCTTCATAATTAATGGTCAATGGGAAAAAATCTGTTCCTTTTGCTTCTTTTGAAGCCACAACTGCACTTAATACAACTGTTTCGCCGTAACGAACCAGAACAGCGCCATTTGCTTGTTTAGCAAGTTGTCCAACTTCTACTTGTAAGGGACGTCCGCCCCAAGTTGTTTCAAAAACTTGTTTTGTCATAACTTCTCCTTTTCCACTGTGCGCGTAGGCTTGCTACTAAACAAATAAAAACATTGAAATGATTCAGTGCTTTTATTTGGTTAGTAGTTAAGCCAAGCCACAACAGTCACAGCTTTTTAATAAATTCACCAAATTCCTTTAGAACATGGTGGTTACTTCATATGATTCAATTTTGAATCTCTTTGATCGTTGAATCGCAGTAATTCGAAAACAGAGGACACTACGCCTCGCTGGCGCTTGCCCTAGTACTGTTCATCAACTGCTCTCAGCTCTCTTTGGTCGTTGAATCGCAGTGATTCGAAAACAGAGGACACTACGCCTCGCTGGCGCTCGCCCTAGTACTGTTCATCAACTGCTCTCAACTCCCTTTGGTCGTTGAATCGTAGTGATTCGAAAACAGAGGACACTACGCCTCGCTGGCGCTCGCCCTAGTACTGTTCATCAACTGCTCTCAACTCCCTTTGGTCGTTGAATCGCAGTGATTCGAAAACAGAGGACACTACGCCTCGCTGGCGCTCGCCCTAGTACTGTTCATCAACTGCTCTCAACTCCCTTTGGTCGTTGAATCGCAGTGATTCACAGCAAAAAAGTGAGATCCGTTAGAACCTCACTTTTCTTTTTAACCTGATTAACGGCGTAATCCTAGAGCTTGGATCAATTCGCGGTAACGAGTTACATCTTTATTACGCAAATATGCTAAAAGGTTACGACGATGTCCGACTTTTTTCATCAATCCACGATATGAATGGTGATCTTTTTTGTGTTCACGGATATGTTCGTTCAATGAATTGATATCTTCAGTCAAAACAGCGATTTGAACTTCTGGTGAACCAGTATCTCCTTCATGACGCGCAAATTTTTCGATGATTTCGGTTTTACGTGCTTGTGAAATTGCCATTTTCTTCACCTCTTCTTTATTTATTCCTGCAACTGAGTAAAACGTTGGTGATTCGTCAAACTAAGTGACAGGCTGTGTCTATAATTAGACACAGGTATACTTTACTTGATTCTAGCAAAAAAAGCAAGCTTGGCTTTTTAAACGCTGCCTTTTCATCTTACCATTTTGTAAACATTAAGAAAACGTTCATTTCCTTTGCATTATAAATCGCAAACTTGCATCTTGGAATAAAAACACCTACAATCAGACTTATCCAAAAAGAAAAGAGAGGGATAACATGCAATCAATTACTATACAAGATTTTCGTGCATTGCTTGGACAGTCCGTGGCTGTTTTGGATATTCGAGATAAAGGTGCCTACAAAGAAAATCATCTTGCTGGCGCACTTTCTATGCCAACAACCAGTCTACCCAACCGTTTGGCTGAGTTAGATAAAAATACAACCTATTATGTTCTTAGTCACTCTGGACGACGCTCTGAAATTATCGCTGAATTTTTAAACCACCATGGGTTCCAAGCAGTCCATGTAATAGGCGGAATGAAAGCATTGAAATCAATTGCTGCTTAACAGCAAAACAACGTTGCAGTTTTTCTCTGCAACGTTGTTTTTTATTTGGTTTTTTCATCGGTCGTACTTTTGGGAGCTGCATCTTCTTCATAAAGTCCAGAAACTGTCTTATACCAATTAAAGATATTTGTAATTACTACTTTTATAGCCGCATAAGCTGGCACACCTAAAACGACACCCACAAAGCCAAATAATTTACCTGCAGTCAATAATACAAACAAGATTGTCACTGGATGAACAGCCAGTTGACTGCCTAGTACCAATGGCGAAATTAAACGACCTTCAATTGCTTGTTCGATGGCAAATACAATTAACACTTGGATTAACAATACCGGTCCACCTACGATTCCTAAAAAAATCGCTGGTATCATCGCTAGAAATGAACCAATATAAGGGACTAAATTCAAGAAACCCGCAATCACACCCAAGGTAATTGCATAGTCCAAACCAATAATTGAAAAACCGACCATAAATAAAATGGCTACAGCAAAGGCAACAGTTAGCTGACCGCGAATATAAGAAGATACCTGTTTATTCATTTCTTGTAAAACTCGTAAAGTCGGTTGACGCATCTTTGTCGGCAGAAATTGAACAAAATAAGGGGCAATTTTTTTTCCGTCTTTTAATAAATAAAATAAGATAACGGGCATCGTAATAATTGCAATGAAAATGGAAGCCACCGCACCAAAAAAGTTCCCAATACTTTGAACCGTTGTCGTCGAAATGTTTTGTACCATAGACGTAATTGATGACATAATTCTTTCACCAGAAATGGCAATTTGATCTTGAACTTTATCAAAAACCGGATCAGAAAAAAAGTCGGCCAATGCTACTTGAACTGTATCAACATAGCCCGGTAATCGATTAACGAAGGTAGTTGTCTGTTCACGTATTTCCGGAATAATTACGATAACACCCCAAGCAATTAGCCCTGCAACCAAAATAAATAGTCCCACAATACTATAGAACCGTTTAATTCCTCTTCTTTCGAAAAAATCAACAATTGGATTCAGTAAATAAAATAAAATACCGGCTAATATAATTGGTAACCCGACAATAGCCAAAAATTGCCAAACAGGAAAAAAAAGGTAAGAAACTTTGGTAAAAAGGTTGATAATCAATAAGATTAACAAGACGATCAACAACCCAGTTACAAATTTATTATCTAAAAACCATTTCCAAAACCAGGAAAATGGTCGTTTTTCTTTCTTATCCATAAGAAACTTCCTCCTCTAGCAATAGGTGATTGTCATTCCTTCAGAAATATCAGGTATTTTTGCAGGCGTTAAATAAACACTGCTGGTTAGTTTATCTTGTGGTTCATCCGAAAATACAAAAGATGTATGTTGAATCGTTTGTAAATTTTGATTAACTAGACGACCCACATAGGTAACTTGATATTCTTGTTGCCCAAAAAGAATTTTATCTCCTACAGTTAATTCAATTTTTTCGGGTTCATCAATATCTTGTACAATTGAATAAGGTTTCAACCCTTTTGTCACACTTTCACCGAAAAAAATCAGCAAATTTTCATTTTTATCAACTGCTTGATCCCCGACTTTTAAAATTTTACCTTGTTGCATGTATTCGTTCCTCCTAATATCCTTTTTATAATTAAAATTATACCACATTAATTCACTAACCGAAGAAATCCCGTTTGTATTTCTAGGTTTTTAACAAGTAAAACAGATTTTTTTCTGATTATTCTATGGTAAAATAAAGTGTGCCTAATTTACAAGGAGGAATAATATGCTTGAAAAAATACTACTAGGAACTTATACCAGAGGAGAAAGTAAGGGAATCTATTCGGTTCAATTAGATACAAAAAACAAAGAACTTGCAGATTTAACACTCGTTGCCGAAGAAAATAGTCCTACTTACCTAGCACAAAGTAAAGCAAAAAATCTTTATAGCGTGACTTCTGTTGATGACAAAGGCGGGGCAGCTGCTTATGATTCATCTTTTAATTTTTTAAACGCAGTGACTGAAGAAGGAGCTCCATTATGTTATGTTGCAGTGGATGACGTCCGTCAATTAGTTTACGGTGCAAATTACCATAAAGGTGAAGTCAACGTATATCAAGTCTTAGCAGACGGCTCACTCAAAACTAGCGATGCTGTTTATCACGATGAACCAACTGGACCTAACGAAAATCAAGACCATGCACACGCCCACTACGCAAACTTAACACCTGACAAACGGTTAGTTGTTTGCGATTTAGGCACGGATCGTGTTTACACTTATGATGTTTCCGAGGATGGCAAATTAACTGAAGTTTCGGTTTTTGAAGCGCCAGCTGGCACAGGTCCGCGTCACCTAGTTTTTCATCCAAATGAAAAATATGCTTATCTATTCGGCGAATTAGATAGCACAGTGACAGTGTTAGCTTATGACGCAACCACTGGTAAATTTACCCAAGAAAACAAAACATCCACTATACCTGAAGACTATCATGACTTTAATGGTGGAGCTGCAATCCGGATGACCTCAGATGGAAAATTTGTTTACGTTTCAAACCGTGGGCATAATTCGATTACCGCATTTGCTGTCAAAAATGATGGTGAAAGCTTAGAATTTGTTCAAAACATTTCCACTGAAGGCGACTTTCCACGTGATTTTGCCCTTGATCCAACAGAGCAATTTATCGTTTGTGGTCATCAAAAATCAGATAATCTTTCATTATTTGAGCGCGACAGTCAAACAGGGGAACTAACTTTCATCAGTAAAGATTTTTATGCTCCTGAATGTGTTTGCGTACTGTTTGATTAAATTTTAAACCCATTGGCATGAAATTAAAACCCAGTGGTCTTCATTTAAAATGTGAAGACCACTGGTTTTTTTTTAACTTGAAATGATTAGTATCGCACAACTGTTTCCTTACTACTTTGCTATTCCTAGGAACTATTAAAAACCGCATCATAAGTAAATGATTTTCGTTGCAATATTTTGCAAAAATGTCGCTTCATGTTCAACGACCAGCATAGAAGGCTGCACCATTTTAATGACTTCTTCTAATTGTTTGTGGTTAAAAACATCTAAATAATTAAGCGGCTCATCCCAAATAAACAGTTCTGCCGGTGTAGCCAATGACTTAGCTAATTCGACTCGTTTACGCTGTCCCATACTCATTTCTTCAATTCGATTGGTAAAAACATTACGCTCTAATCCTAATTTATGCAAATTATTCAATAATTCTTGATAAGATAAATGATGTGTTTGAGCAAACTCTGGTAGCGTTCCTGTATTATCTTCATAATTTTGCCGGACGTAACTAATGCTTAAATCATGGGAAAACGTTGCATATCCGCTAGTTTCCCCCTTGAATTCGCCCAACAAAAATTGAATGATCGAGGACTTTCCGGAACCATTAGCGCCTTGAATTGCTAAACGTTGCCCCTGCTCAATTTCAAATGAAAGAGGATCAAACAATGGCTCTTCAGCATAGCTTAACTGTAGCTCTTCTACCTTAAGCAATTGTTTATGATAAGAAGACTGATAGTTCATCGTTAACGGATCAATATACTCGATATCATGTAATAAATTTTCTTTTTCTTCTGCTTTTTGTTCCATCCGATTCGCAATTGCTTTGGACCGTTTCATGGTACGTGCGGCCCGTGCACCAATGGCTCCTGTATCATAAATTGCTCCACTGCCCTTTTGACTAGGCTTCCCTTGTTTGTCCTTTTCTCTGCCGCGTGACCACTCAGCTTTTTCTGCTGCTGTTTGTTGCAGACGGCTGACTTCTTTTTTTAATTTGCGGTTTTCCTCTTGTTCGTAACGGTCACGCTGTTCTTTTTGCTCTTCATAAGTAGTAAAGTTTCCCTGATATAAAACAAGTTGGCTTTTTTCAATGGAAAGAACGTGATCGACCACTTCATCTACAAAACTACGATCATGGCTTACAACAATAAAGCCTTGCTTTTTGGTTTGTAAATAATGTGCAACTTGTTGACGAGCTGTGATATCTAAATGATTCGTCGGCTCATCAATCAAAGGAAAATGGCGATCATCGATAAATAACAAAGCCAGTAATGCTTTCGTTTGTTCCCCGCCAGATAAGCTGTCAAAAGAACGCCATAAAATATCAGGACCGGTCTTTAATAAGTTTAATTCTCGTTCAATTTCCCATTGGTCAAAAACAGCCAATTCTTGCAAACAATCATAAGTTAATTGCGACTTATCATCAATGCTTTGGGGAAAATAGGTAAATTCCAACTGATGATTAACAGTCCCACTATAAGCATAGTTTCCCAGGAGTAATTGTAATAAGGTAGTCTTCCCGCGTCCATTTCTACCAATTAAACCTAATTTCCACTGCGTATCTATGACCAAATTTGCTTGGTCAAACAATAAATCTGTTAAGGCATCAAAGCCAAAAGTTAAATTTTTGATTTCAATTTTACTCATCATTTTCACCTCAGCTTGCTTTTTTTAAAGCAAGAAAAAATGCCTCACCCATTTTCAGGCCGACATTTTCAAAAAAGGTACACAAAAAGACCTTCGAAGAAAACTAGCCGACCTTGAAAATCTGCACACTACTCCTGCGATTACTCGTCGCATAAAGCGCTGTTCTCTTATAAAAGAGGTACAGCTTTCTTGCAGCTTCCAACAAATCGACTTAGTTTTTCAATCGAAGATCCCTCGTTTCTGTAGTAAGATAAATTTAATTTAACACATGCATCTAAACTTGGCAAATCAAGCCGCTATTCTTCCTGTTACATCAAAAGGCTAGTCATCTTTTGCAATGAAGCAGCAATGGCATCAGTTGCTTCGTCTTGTTTTTGTTCAGCGACATCAAAAGCTTCAATATCAATGCCATTGGCAATACTTTCAATCATATCTTCGCAACCATCCACATAAGTTTGATAAGCTCGTTCAAACTTTTTATGAACTCCCATTATACGTGCAGGAGCACGTAAACTTGATAATGATTTGAGCAAGTCGCGATATTTTGCCGTTCCTTCTTTAAAAACTTCCACTGCGGCTAATTGTCTTTCTTCCGTTAGCTCAGCGCTTTTGCCTTCATCAATTAAGGCACGAATTTCTTCATAATTAGGGTTCATTGTTTCGCCAATTTCTTCTGTGTCTTTAACGATCTGATTAATTTTTTGCAGGTAAAAATTAGGATTTGGTTTCAAAAGTAGAACCTTCTTTCTTTTTTATCCTTATTCTACCTTTTTTCTACTCATTAGAAAAGAGAAAATCCCCACTTTAAAAAGTAAGGGATTTTACTTAATCGTCTTCTCTTGTTTCAAGTACTTCACCCGTTTGAGCGTTAATTTTTACTTCTGTTTCATTTTGTCCATCTTCTACTTCAACTTCCCAATAGGTAATCTTCAGTTCTTTATCTAATGACCAATCGATCGCTCTACCGCCACCTGCTTCATCTGTAGCAATCGTAGCCGCTTCTTGAATGGATAAGAGATCGGATAAATCAACTTTATCTTGTTCTCGTTTTTTACCATCTTGTTCGTTTGGATCAAGCGTTTCTTCCTCTTGCTTTTCAGCATCTTCGGTTTTGGCATCAATTCGCATTTCATATTCCGTATCATCATCCAAACCTTCAACTTCATAGTAATATTTCCCATTAGATCGATCTAAGTTTATTTCAGTAATATCGGTGTCTGGTAACTCATCTTGATAAATTTGAATAGCATCTGCCACAGTTACACTGATTTCATCTTGGTCATAGGCAGCACTTTCTCCTGATTGTGACGTACTTTGTTCTGTTTGCGAAGAAGTAGAAGTACTCTGCTCTGTTTGTGATTCAGTTGTTTCCGAACTCATCGCGCTCGATGTGCTTTGTGTTGTTTGAGTAGTAGTCGTAGTTTGCGTACTACTATTCTGCTCTGTCTGCTCATCATCATTTTGCGTGCATGCCGTTAGTGTCAGCATTGCTGCTAATGGTATAATATAAAACAACCATTTTTTCATAAGAAGCCTCTCCTTTTCATTTATCTACAACATTTTTTTGCCAGAGCACTAACCAACGGGCAATTATTTTGAAACCTCTTTCATCATTTATGATAGCGCCGATAAACAATAAATACAATTATTTCGCTTGCTAAAAAAACCCCGACACTTATAAGTATCGAGGTTTTCTATCTAACTTTTTCCCATCGCCCTTTGGACCGCTTTAACGATCTCAACGATTGGGATAATAGCAAATGAAGCGCCTAAAACAATCGCCCATTGGTAAGTGTCTAAGTGAGCGACTCTAAAAATATCATTTAAACCAGGAACAATAATAATTACCATCATCATCGCAAATGATAACAAGATGGCCCAGTTAAAAGCTCTATTTTTAAAAGGTCCCACTTTAAATAAGGATTGATGAATGGATTTTACGTTAAACGCATGGAATAGCTGCATCAAACCTAATGTCGCAAATGCCATCGTCAAAGCATCTTCGTGGACGGCATCGTAAGTAGCATGAACCGGCCATTGAATGGCTGACCAATAAACAAACAAAACAGAAGCAGCTTCGACAATCCCTTGGTAAATAATACTACTCATCACACCGCCAGAAAAGAAGTTCGATGTCTTTCCACGTGGTTTATGTTGCATCAAATTCTGTTCCGCTGGTTCCATTCCTAGTGCAATTGCTGGGAAGGTGTCGGTAACCAAGTTGATCCACAATAAATGAATAGGTAGCAAAGTATCCCAAGCCATCAGTGTGGAAATAAATAAGGTCAATACTTCACCTAAGTTGGCTGCCATCAAATATTGGATCGCTTTTTGAATATTAGAGAAGACCTTACGCCCTTCTTCCACTGCCACAACAATAGTGGCAAAGTTATCATCCGCCAGCACCATATCAGAAGCCCCTTTAGAAACTTCGGTCCCAGTAATCCCCATACCAATACCAATATCCGCTTGTTTTAAGGCTGGGGCGTCATTTACCCCATCACCTGTCATACCGACAACTTTTCCTTCTTCTTGCCAAGCGCTGACGATTCGCACTTTATGTTCAGGAGAAACACGTGCGTAAACCGAATATTTTTCAACATTTTGACTAAATTCTTCATCTGACATTTTATCCAGTTGTGCGCCTGTCAATACAGCACTGTCGTCGCCTTTTTCAATGATACCTAAACGCTGTGCGATCGCCTCTGCTGTATCACGGTGATCTCCTGTGATCATAATTGGTCGAATGCCAGCGCCTTTAGCTTCTTTTACTGCTTGTTCTGCTTCTGGACGTTCCGGATCGATCATTCCCACCAAACCAGCAAAGGTTAAATCTTTTTCAATTTCTTCTGGTTCTAATGTTTCCGGTACTTCATCGATATATTTATAGGCTGTACCTAATACACGTAAAGCTTGGCGCGCCATATTTTGATTATTATCAAGAATGATTTGTTTTTGGCTTTCATCAAGTTCTTTGGTTTCGCCTGAAATCAAAACTTCATTCGCTCGTTCTAATAAGATATCCGGCGCTCCTTTGACAGCTACCAAATACTTCCCCTCTTTTAATTTATGAATGGTACTCATCATTTTTCGATCGGAATCAAACGGAAGATCAGCTACCCGCGGTTCGACTTTAATTTCTTCTCTGACATCAAACCCTTTATCCAAACCAAATTGGACAAGCGCTGTTTCTGTAGGGTCTCCCATTAGTTGATTGTCTTTACCAAATTGCGCGTCGTTGGCGAAATTCATAATCTTAAGCGCCATATTTTCTGGCGGAATGTCCCCTGAAGCAGCATATTGGTGATCATCAACATAAAGTTTTTCTACCGTCATTTGGTTTAAAGTCAAAGTTCCGGTTTTATCTGAAGCAATAATATCCGTTGCACCTAGCGTTTCAACTGCCGGCAACTTCCTGATCATGGAATTTCTTTTTGATAAAACTTGCGTTCCTAAAGCTAAGATAATGGTAACAATCGCTGGTAGGCCTTCAGGAATAGCTGCTACAGCAAGTGAAATTGACGTTAACAGCATATCAACCCAGCCACGATCATTAAGCCCAGTTCCTACAAAGAACATCACAACAGCAATTGCAATAATCGCATAAGTCAAGAATTTCCCTAACTGGTTTAGATTGCGTTTTAAAGGCGTTTGCGTTTCATCAGCAGAAGCGATCATGCCTGCAATTTTACCCACTTCGGTTGCCATACCCGTATTTACGACAATTCCTTTTCCCCGACCGTAAGTAACATTACTATTGGAATAAGCCATGTTCACACGATCGCCAATCCCAATGTCTTCTCCTTCAAGAACCTCTAATTTCTTTTCAACAGGGACTGATTCACCGGTTAAAGCAGATTCCTCAATTTTCAAGGAACTTGCCTCGATCAATCGCATATCCGCAGGTACTACATCGCCAGCCTCTAATAGGATAATGTCTCCAGGAACAAGTTCTTCACTATTGATAGTTACTCTGTGACCATTACGTAAAACAGTCGCATCAGGTGTAGACATTTCGCGCAAGGCTTCGATTGCTTGTTCTGCTTTTGATTCTTGAATGACACCCATTACCGCATTAATCACAACAACTGCTAAAATGATGATCGCATCCACCCATTCCCGGTGTCCATCTTCATTAGGTACAATGGCTGAAATTGCCGCTGCGACTAATAAGACAATGATCATTAAATCCTTAAATTGGGCAATAAACTTTTGCAGGGTGGTCGATCTTTTTCCCTCTTCTAATTCATTGGCGCCGTACTCAGACAAGCGTTGTTGGGCTTGGTCATCTGTAAGACCTTCTGGAGTCGTGTCTAGTTCATTTAACACTTCCTCCTGATTTTGGGAATAGAAAGCTTGTGACATCTGCTCTTTTTTTTCATTTTCCTCTGGCATGGTTCTCCTCCTCTAACTTTGTCACACAATTCTATCTTAAAAAAAATAGACTTGTGTATGTCAAAAACATACATAAGTCTCACTAATTAAGGCAACACCAGAAATTTCTTTCAGGGTTGGTGACGTTGCCGCAGCACACTCGCTGCTAGTTACTCCCTTATGAAAAAATTGTTGATAAAAGTATTATACAAGATGTTGTTTAGCTTTACAATTTTAAAAAACGATTATTTGAAAAAAAAAGAACAAACTACGGGGAACGTTTTTCATATATATTATTTAACTCTGGCTTTCCAGGGAATACTTTAGTTTTTTACTACTTATCTTCTTTACTCTTTTGCCTATTTTTGCTTATTTTCATCATTTTTCTTTAAAGATGGGAAGTGTCTTTTTAGTAAGCTACCCCCTCTTTTCAATATCAGTTAAAAAAATACCATCTTGAAAAAAAGCAAGATGGTATTCCTTAATTTTTAAGGCTCTATAATTTCTAGTGTTGGTAGACAAGAATGATTTTCTTGTAGCCCATACTAGTTTTTTTATATTTTCTGAGCAAAATAGAAAACAGACACCTTGAAAACCCGTAGAATAAAGGTACCAAACAAATATCCAAAGGAGTGTTTCAAGATGTCCATCTCTCATTATACTAAAGAAATCCTAGATATCCTAGACTTAAATCTGACTTTTGAAGAAGATTGTTTCCAAAAAGAAGCCATTAACGGCGTCATTTGTTTTGTCTTTTATGGTCAGCTTTCTTATCGTCCACAAGCCTGTTTTCACTGTGGCGAAGAAGATACGGCTTGTTTAATGAAATGGGGATTCAAGGAAGTGACGATTCAGCTTAACGATGTGAGTGAATACAAAACCTTACTTAAAATGAAGAAACAACGTTTTCGTTGTAAAACTTGCGGGAAAACTTCTATCGCCGAAACCAGTGTCGCGGACCGTCATTGTTCGATCGCTCGACGCGTCAAACTCGCCATTGCAGAAAAATTAGCTCAACCCTTGTCGATGTCAATGGTCGCCCGGTTGAAGCATGTTTCGCCGACGACAGTTTTACGTGTGCTGCATAGTTTTCAACCTAAACAGCTAACCCCAATACTTCCTTACCGGAAGTACTTTGTTTTGATGAATTTCAATCGGTCAAACGAGTTTCTGGTGCCATGAGTTTTATTATGATGAATGGGAAAACGCGGCAACTCTTAGAGATTGTCGCTAATCGACAACTGCCTCATTTAGAAGCCTTTTTCGCTCGTTATCCTAGAGAGGAAAGAGCCAAGGTGCACTATGTCGTTTCGGATTTTTACAGTCCGTATGCTTCCTTAGTTAAAGCCCTTTTTCCTAATGCGCAGTTAGTCATTGATCGTTTCCATATGAGCCAACATATTGGGCGAGCTTTCCAACAACAACGGAAACAAGTGATGAACACCTTTAACCGTCGGCAAAAAGAATATAAGCACCTCAAAAAATATTGGAAACTTCTACAGAAAAAAGCTTGGGCACTGGATTACAAAAAACGATATTGGCGGCCTAGTTTTCGGGATCATTTAACCGAGCAAGAGATTGTCGACCGCTTATTAAGTTATCATTCCACGCTTAGACAAGGCTATAAAATCTATCAATCGTTCCTTTCTGCATTTCATAAGCAAGATATCGAACGTTTGGATCAATTATTAAAAACCGATTTGTCTCAGCTTCCTGACCCGTTTCAGCCCGTAGTCAAGACCTTTCGCAAGTATCGACAAGAGATCCGGCTGGCTTTAACGGTGCCTTACTCTAATGGTCCTTTAGAAGGTTTAAATAATCATATTAAAGTCCTAAAACGAGTCGCTTATGGTTTCCATAGCTTTGAGAACTTTCGGCAACGGATCTTTTTATACCGAGGAAAGTATTTCCAACCCGGACCCTTACCTATACAAACTAAAAAAAGCAGCTAGACCATAGCGCCTAACTGCTTCCTTTATTTATCGAGTTTTCTTTACCAACACCAGTTGACAAAGAGCCATTTTTAAGCAATAATCGCACCATTAGGCATTCCTTTAGGCGCTTCAACTATTTTTAATTTACCGGTTTCTTGATCTTCTGCTGAAAGGATCATCCCTTGACTAATTTGTCCACGCATTTTTCGTGGTTTTAAGTTGGCAACAACCACCACCTTAGTACCAATTAAGGCGTTTGGATCGGGATAAAACTCTGCTATTCCCGATAGGATTTGACGGTCCTGATTGTCTCCACAAGCTAAACGGAATTGCAACAATTTGTCGGCGCCTTCAACTTTTTTACAATCAATGACTTCAGCCACTTTTAATTCAACTTTGTCAAAGTCATCATATTTGATTTGTTTATTTTTCTCAGAAACTAGTTCAGTTTCTTCAGGATCCCATTTGACCGATTCGTCGTTACTTTGCGTACCTTCTGCCATTTTGTTTTGAATATAGGCCACTTCTGTTTCTGCATCTAAACGTGGGAAAATCGGCGAGCCTTTGCTAACTACTTTGGTATCATGAGGAAACTCGCCAAAACGTAATTCTTGTAATTCCTTAGGCTCTTCATCCAGCCCTAATTGTTTGAAAATTTTGGTAGAAGTTTCGATCATAATTGGTTGTAACAGAATCGCTGTGATCCGTAGACTTTCAGCTAAATGTACCATAACGCTATTTAATTCTGCTGCTTTGTCCTCTTCTTTGGCTAATTTCCACGGTTCAGTTTCGTCGATATATTTATTCGCCCGAGAAATCAAAACCCATATTTCAGAAAGCGCAGTACTAAATTCCATTTTATCCATGGCTTCACGATAGCGCCCTACCACATTAGCCGCTGTGGTAGACAGTTCACTGTCATAAGGTGTCACTTTAGAAGCGTAGTCTGGAACAACGCCCTCACAATATTTATTGACCATTGCGATCGTTCGATTCAATAAATTACCCAAGTCATTTGCTAAATCATAATTGATCCGCGAAACGAAATCTTCGGGAGTAAAAACACCATCACTACCAAAAGGCATTGAACGCAGAAGATAGTAACGTAAGGAATCCAAACCGTAACGCTCTACTAGAATTTCCGGGTAAACAACGTTACCTTTTGATTTAGACATTTTTCCGTCTTTCATCAGCAACCAGCCATGAGCAAAAATTTGTTTTGGCAAAGGAAGATCCAAAGCCATCAACATAATCGGCCAATAAATCGTATGGAAACGCACAATTTCTTTACCTACCATATGTACGTCAGCTGGCCAAAATTTTTCGAAATTCGTTTCATCATCTGAACCATAACCTAAAGCAGTGATATAGTTTGATAAGGCATCAATCCAGACATAAACCACATGTTCAGGATTTGCATCTATTGAGATTCCCCAATTAAAGGTGGTCCTTGAAACAGCCAAATCTTCTAAGCCAGGTTCGATAAAGTTTCTTAACATTTCGTTTTTTCGTGACTCTGGACGAATAAAATCCGGATGTTCTTCATAATACTCTACCAAACGATCCGCATACTTACTCATCCGGAAAAAATAAGACTCTTCTTGGACCAATTCAACTTCATGGCCACTAGGAGCTTGTCCTCCGGTAACATTGCCTTGTTCATCACGATAAACTTCAGCCAATTGTTTTTCAGTGAAAAATTCTTCATCTGAAACAGAGTACCATCCTTCATATTGGCCTAGATAAATATCCCCTTGGTCTAGTAATTGTTGAAAGATCTTTCGAACGGCTTTTTGATGATAATCATCAGTTGTACGAATAAATTTATCGTAACTAATGCCTAAAGTCTTCCATAACTTTTTGATGTCTGCCGCCATTTTATCTACATATTCTTGCGGCGCTACTCCTAATTCTTCTGCTTTATTTTCAATTTTTTGTCCATGCTCATCTACACCGGTCAAATAAAATACGTCAAAACCCATCAATCGTTTATAACGAGCCATCGCATCACAGGCGATCGTTGTATAGGAATTTCCGATATGTAATTTACCACTAGGATAATAAATCGGCGTAGTAATATAAAATGTATCTTTTTCCGCCATGGGTAAATGTTCCTCCTTTAAAGAACGAAATCATACTTTTGCTAGTATAACATAATTTTACTTGACCTGTTCCATTTTTTTCAATGCTAATTTGTTATTTTCTTACCATTGAGAGTATTTTTTTGAGTTAAAACCAACTTTTGCTATAATAAAGCTAGTCAAAATTTTTTAAGGAGTACTTATGACAAAAAAACAAAAACGATCCATCGCTATCTTTTTTATACTTACTATTTTGCATACTTTATTTTGTAATTTTTATACTCAGATTTATGCTTTTATGAATGTCCAAAATTGGCTTTCATTCTTTTTAATTACCACTCTGATTGTACGGTTGTTGTTTTTACTTGCCATATTTTGGATGGGATTGCGACAAGTACAAAAAAATAGAAAGCTCGCACTTTTTTATTTACTTTTATTTTTCTTTAATTTGGTTATGATTTTTGTTTTTCATTAGAGTTGTATTTTTAAAAAGTATGCTACAATACGAACGAAATCAGCGTAACATACTGTATATAGTATGTTTATCAAAGTGAGGGAAAGTTATGAAATTCTCTTCTAAAAAAGAAGAAAAACATTATTATCAACACATCGCAAGTGAACAAGAATTTTTAGAATGGTACAAAAAACAGGAACGTCCAACCTATCAAAAGCCTTCAGTCACAGTGGATATGGTTTTGCTGTGTTATAACAAAGAAACGGACCAAATCAAGGTCCTTTTAATTCAGCGTCGCGGGCATCCTTACCGTAATTCTTGGGCTTTACCAGGTGGTTTTATTACACCTAATGAATCCACCGGTGATAGTGTTATTCGCGAAACAAAAGAAGAAACCGGCGTCACAATTTCCGCTAAAAATATCGAACAATTGCATACTTTTAGCACACCTGACCGGGATCCGCGCGGCTGGGTCATCACAGTCAGTTACTTAGCTTTTATCGGCGAGGCTGTCCTTTCAGCAGGCGATGATGCAAATCAAGCACGCTGGTTTTCTTTGGAGCGAAAGGGTAACCAGCTTTACCTGACAAGTGGAGAAGTAGAAATCATTCTTGACCTGCAGACCCAAGAATCTTTAGGTGAGGACACATTAGCATTTGACCATAGTCAAATTATTATCAAAGCATTTAACCGTATCACCAATAAAATGACCCACGAACCGCAAGTTCTTCAAGTTCTAGGCGAATCTTTTACCATTACGGAAGCACGCAAAGTTTTTGCTAAATTTTGGGGCATCGATTATCACACCATTGACCATTCGAATTTCAAAAAGAGCTTGATGGGCTTTTTGGATGAAGTGGGTGAACGTCCTTCTGGAGTGGGACGTCCATCGAAGCTTTATCAATTAAAAGAAAATTTTTATGAAAATTAAAAAAATCATATCCCTCTTTTTCCCAATGTTTTCCGCAGATAACAGGGTACTAGAGAGGGATATGGTCTTTTTTTACACAATTAATGAAATAATTAAAGGACGTGTAGCAAACTAGTTGCAATACTAAAATAAATCATTAAACCTAATGCATCGTTGATTGTTGTAATGAAAGGCCCGCTAGCTACTGCCGGGTCTATATTTAATTTAACAGCAATGGCCGGGATAACAGCACCTACTACCGTAGAAAAAGAGATGGTTAATAGTACGGAAATACTAACAATAAATGCTAAAATTGTATTTTGGTAAAATACTACGGCTACGAGAAAAAGTGCAATTGCGGCAGCAATCCCTATTAATATACCTGAACCAAATTCCTTTTTGACTGTTTGCCAAAGACTGTGTTTTTCATCTTTTTCAACATTTAAATTACGCACTGAAACAGCTAACGATTGAGTACCTACATTTCCAGCGGTATCCATAATCATGGGGATAAATGCTGCAAGCAATACCACAGATTCGAGCGTTTCTTCAAAAAAACTGATTAATCCGCCCGTAATCATTCCTAAAAAAATCAAGACAATAATCCAAGGGGCACGTTCTTTAGCGGTTTGAATAGCGCCTTCTTCTTTAGCTTTAGACTCATTACCATCATTGCGACGGATAGCAGCGAAGTCTCTAAAATCTTCTGTAACCTCACTTTCCAAAATATCCATCACATCATCAACAGTAACAATACCTAGCATATCGCCATCATCAACTACAGGCACAGCTAATAAATCATAGTTTTGAATAACCCGTGCAACTTCTTCTTGGTCCATATCAACCGGAACAGTAGCTACTTGATTAGACATAGCATTTTGAACAATTCCATCTGCGGGTGCTAAAATTAAATCGCGCAAAGACAACACACCCACTAAGTTCGCTTTGTTATCTAATACATAAATATAATAAATCGTTTCTGCGCTATTGCCAATTTGACGAAGAAAAGCAATAACTTCACTTGCAGTTTGACTTTGATTGACGGAGACAAACTCTTTGGTCATGATGGATCCGGCAGTTTCCGGTTGATAAGATAATAGCTCTTCTACTCTTGTTCTTTTTTTATCATCCATCAAATCCAGTGGATAACGTCTATCAATATTAGGAGTTTGTTTTAAAAATTTCACTACATCGTCTGTTGGGATCTCATTGAATAATTTAGCTACAAATGACTCTGGGAAGTGATTAACGACATATTCCTGATCTTCAATAGACATCCACTCAAATAACTCTGAAAATTCTTCTGGACTTAAGAAATTAGCTATTTTTTGTTTTTTATCAGGATATAATAAATGAAATACCTCATGCTGATCTCGGTCATGCAAACGTAAAAACAATTTACGAAATGATTTGCCATCATTTTCCTTCGCTGCACGATAGATTGCTTCATAATATTGGTCTTTATCTAACTTAAGTTCTTCCATCTTCGTTCCTCCTTCTGTGTTAAGAACAAGTTACAACAAAAGCGCTATTTGTAGCCAATCTCAATATTATGTACTTCACTAAATACTACTTTCATACTAAAATATGTGCATAACAAAAAACACGCTACTAAGAGCGTGTTTACATTGCTATATATCCGTTTGCAAAGCACACCTCTTCGTTGAGTTTTGGCTCAATACAGCCTAGGGATTTATCCCAGCTACGTTAAAAACTCCTTAGATCGGACATTTCTGTTAACCACGTTGGTATCTTTCGATATTTCCGGGCAGTAGCGTTCCTCTGTATAGTAACCTCACCTAACAGGTTATTTGATTTTCCTCGTCCTCAATATAACCTTTATTTACGCTGATGTCAACGTTTGAAACATAAGGGCTTCAAGAATTATTCCACACTAGCTCAGTGTTTTTTTCAAGCCATATTATCCATACCTTCACCAGAAAATACACTGTTTATTTAGCAATTTTGGAAACTTTTTTGTTTTACCTGATTACAGTTCAAAGACCCGTTTTCTTTTGTTAATAAGTTAATTCTTGAGTAAAGCAACTAACTTATCCCTTACGCTCGCTCATTTATCTATTACGCATTACCTACATACTTTTCCAAAAGACGCTTAGCTTCTTCAATGCCTTCTTTAGTAAATGTAATTGATTTATTCCGTTTCTTTCCAGAAATAAATTCTTCATCTGTTAATTCATTTAAATCATCAAAGTCATAGCCCTTCCAACTATTTAATGAAGAGTAAGGACCAATTTTCTCTTCCCAAGCATTTAAGTATAGTAACAAAAGGGTAAGTTCTTTTTTTACTTGTTCCATTCCATTCTCCCTCCTTTCCATTGTTTGTCGATTTATCAATAATTGGTTTTTAAATATATTCCGAGAAACTTTGTTCTGCCTTAACTATCTTTGTATAACAATCTGACTCATTGCTTTGTCATCCGAACTTATATCGTGCTTTATTGTATTTTAACACACTGCATATCAACGACAAAAAGACCGCCTCTATTTAAAGAAGCGGTCTAAAGTGGACCCTATGTCAAGGACGATATGAAAAAAACCCCTATACTTCTCTTGCAACTTCCTTAGGATAAGGAAGTAAGGAGGAGCGGGGACAAAGCATAAAGCACGCTCTCAAAACTTAGAGAGCGTGCTTTTGTCTTCCAGAAATCAGATGGTATTAGATAAGAAAGATGTTAGAAACAGCGATCGTTTGGATTTTGCGCTATTCAGGAAAGAACATGAAAGAGGGAACTATCCAGGGTTTATGGTGAACTATTTCGAATCCTTAACCTTAGAAGAACAAAGGAACTACTTTAGGGCTTATCAAACCGTGAGAGCCCAGTTGCGAGACGAACAAGATTTAATCGACCACCTTCTTCCTTTTCTACAAAAAGGGACGGTGGATCCGACGTTTGAACGCGAATTTTTCTTGTATGTCTTATTTTACGGCCCCAATCTGGATGTGAGCGCAATCTATCGCAAAGAAGCCTTCCTAGAACTGTTAAATAAATATGCCCAAGAAGTAAGCAATGAGCTAGAGGCAATGCATGCCCTGCTTACTTCTGATTCAGTGTTTGAAGAGGGTGAATGCCCGTTTTAAGGTATTGTTCATATTGATGGGGCGCACACTTCGCCAAGGCCCATTGATACCGTTCGTGATTATAGTAATCCATATAATCGTCGATGATTGACTGGACTTGCGCATAAGAATCGATCCCAGCTAAATCCTGGATTTCATCTTTCATATGGCCGAAAAAGGATTCTTGCGGGGCATTGTCCCAACAATTGCCCCGTCGCGACATCGATTGACGAAGCTGTTGGCTGTGTACCAAGGTTTGAAATTGAAGATTCGTATAGTGCACGCCTTGGTCGGAATGGATCAAGGCGTGAAAATTTTTAGGCAACGCATGGTCCTTATACAATCGATGAATGGTTTCTAATATAAAATCTTCTTCTAAAGAAGGGCTAAGGGCATAAGCAAGAATTTGGTGTGTGTACGCGTCTTTGATCGTGGATAAATAGGCTTTTTGTTGGCGACCATAAAACAGGTACGTCACATCGGTAAGTAAGACCGTTTTGGGTCCTGTTGCCTTAAATTGTCGGTTTAATACGTTGGGAAGAATCGTATTTTCTTTCTTGGCTTTCGCCATTTTCCGATAAGGGTTGGCTTTACGAATCGGACAAAACAAACGGTATTTTTGCATTAATCGTTGGATTTTTTTCCGGTTCATTCGTGTTCCTGTGTGAAGTAAACGCATATAAATACTCCGAGAGCCTTTTTGAAAGCCACGATAATTGTAAGCTTCTAAGATCAATTCAAAATCGACCTGGTCTTGGGCCTCTCGTTGGGCGCGCTTTTCTGCTCGATGCCGCCATGCATAAAATCCTGATCTTGACACTTGGGCAATTTCGCATAACCAAGTGATATTCAATAAATTATGGTCCCGCGCAATCAGGGTTTGGATGAGTTGGAATTTCGCTTGGGTGTCGCTCGTGCCGCTTGGCGATTGATAAAATTCGTTTTTTTTAGCGCATCAATTTGTTGTTCCTGTAAAGCAACTTTGTGACGTAAGTAATCCAGTTCTTGTTCGGTCGTATGTTCTTTGTTCCGAGGTCTTCCCGTATTTTGCGCACGGAGGTCCGTAAATCCTTCTAAACGTTGCGCCATATTCTTTGTTCGTTTCGAAAAATTTTGAATGCGTTGTTTCCCCAGAACGTTTGTATCAAAGCCTGCTTCTTGAAAGATGATTGAAGGCATTTTTCCGCCTTGGTATTCCTGGTAGAACCACTGACGGAATGCTTCTGTATAGGTGATCGCTTTGGTGGAAACCTTTTGTACATTGGAATTCAAGTTGAGCTCTGCGACTTGTTCTTCCGTGAAATAGTTTTTTCCCATCTACTCCCCACTCCTTCTTTTATTAAGGTTCACTTTTCTAGAGGCACTTCCTGTGTTTTCCCGTCAAGAGAAAAGATATCCACGGAAAGGAACCGAACCCAAACGTTTCTTTGTCTTTATTATACACAAAAAACAGCCCCTATAAAATCGACCGATAAAATCCTCTTAGGGGGTTTTTTATCAGCGTCTATTTTATAGGGACCATTTTAGTCTTTTTATGGTTTTTTATAATTAGTGAACAATATTCCTAGAAACAAAAATTAATGAAAATTTTTTCTATCCCCTAGGCGATCCCTGGCGTCCCTTCCAGTTCTTATAACTTTTTTATTGGTTAATTAGTTTTTTGCCTACTTGTTCAATAGTAAAACATTTTGTTTCATTTTCTTTTTCAATAGAATCAACAAATACAAGTTGTTTATCATACCAACGCGCTTTATATTGGATTTTACGCAAAAAATGTTGCCAATCAGTTTCAGAGAATTTTGTATTTTCAGTAAATTCTGGCTGTTTTTCTAAACAAATACAGTCATAATCATGTACCAAACGATAAGTTAACTGGTCGATGTAGTTTTTTTTCTGATCGTTTTTTGCCATATACAGTTTTTGAACTTTACTTTTTTGTTTTTGATAATTTTTTGCCTGCTCGAGTAGCACTTTACGTCTTTTAGCTGCTTTTGCTCGAACCTCCAAACGTTTAATGGCTTTATCCAATTGATATTGAAGTGTCTCTTGCTTATAGACAGGCAAGCGATTGACTGCTGACATTTGGACTAAATTCTCTGGACAGTAGGCAACACCAATGGTCGTGCCGGTTTTAGGTAAGGGGTTTATCTCCTCTAAACAGAGAAGAGAAACAAAAAACATTTGGTTATTTTGAGCCGAAACTGTTGCTGATTTTATTTCGCCTGCTACTTTTCTATGCAAATTTACCGTAACTAGCGATTTAAGTTTAGGCAACTTTAACTGATTCCCAACAAAATAAATCGTGTGCTTTTGATTATTTGTCGTATAGGACTGCCAATTGTTTTTTTTTGTTTTCAGCTTAGGATAACCCGCTCTTTTACTAAAATAGTTCTTAAAAGCACGATCTAAATTGCGTTGCGCATTAGCTAAAGCTAGACTATCCGTCTTCTTTAAAAACGGATAGTCTCTTTTCAAACTAGCTGGAGAGACTTGTGTCTGATAATCCCCTGCTTGCAATGCTTTTTGCCGAGCATGTAACAAATGGTTATAGGTAAAACGGACACAACCGAAAGTCTGTATAAAATATTGTATTTGTTTTTCATTAGGGTAAATACGAAATTTATAACCTTTTAATACTTTCACTAGGTCCTCCTTTTTCATGAAGGCTTTAAAGATCTTTGATTTTCTAAATAGAAAGTCAATCAAATTCAGATGGCTTGCTTGTCTTCAGCAGCCTTTTTATTAGCAAGCTTTTCTTGATACTTTGTTTTTTCCTCTTCAGTTGCATAAACATAGTGTCCAGGCGCAATCTCCAGCATTTTTCGTGGCGTTTCTAGATCGTCCTGTTCTCCTGTATATTTAACTCTGGTTCTAGTTTGTTCATATTCTGGATCTGGCAAAGGAATTGCCGAAAGTAAACTTTCCGTGTAAGGATGAACGCCATGATAATAAACATCATCACTTGTTCCTACTTCCAACAATTTTCCGTTATGCATTACACCAATCCGATCACTGATATGCTTAACCATAGACAAATCATGGGCAATGAAGAGATACGTTAGGTTATGTTCTTTTTGTAGATCTTGTAATAAATTAACTACTTGAGCTTGGATAGATACATCCAAAGCAGAAATAGGTTCGTCACAAATAATAAATTTAGGATCTACAGCTAAAGCACGTGCAACTCCGATACGCTGACGTTGTCCACCAGAAAATTCATGGGGATAACGTGTCCCATGGTTAGGATTTAATCCTACTGTCCTTAGAAGTTCGTTCACTCGCTCAGCACGCTCTTTGTCCGATTTTGCTAAACCATTGATGTCGATTCCTTCAGCAATGATATCCCGAACTTTCATCCGTCCGTTCAAAGAAGCGTAAGGGTCTTGAAAGATCATCTGAACATCTCGTCGGAAAACATTCATTTCTTTTTTTCCATGTAACTTCATGACATCTTTACCGTCAAATTCGATCGTACCATCAGTCGGATGGTTCAAGCGTATGATCGATCGTCCAGTAGTGGATTTACCACTACCCGATTCGCCAACCAAACCAAACGTTTCGCCTTCATAGATGTGAAAAGTAATATCATCGACCGCTTTTACTTCATCTTTTCGGCCCGTATTAAAATATTGTTTTAAATTTTTTACGTCTAATAATACTTTTTTCATTTACTTTCCTCCATTTCCGGCTGCTTTTTCTTTTTGAATTCTTCCCAACGCAACAAAATTTCTTTTGGCGGTTCCACTTTAGGTGCTTGTGGAGCTAATAACCAAGTTGCTGCTTTATGGGTGCTAGTTAATTCAAAAAATGGTGGTTGTTTTTCCGTATCAATTTTCATAGCATATTCATTTCTAGGATAAAAAGCATCTCCGGTAGGTGGTTCTAATAAATCCGGTGGTGTTCCTGGAATAGCAGTCAAACGGTCCCCTGTTCCTTCTAAAGTTGGCATAGAACCTAAAAGTCCCCAAGTATAAGGGTGTTGTGGATTATAAAAGATCTCAGTAGCTGTGCCGATTTCCACAATTTTACCTGCATACATAACTGCAACGCGATCTGCAACATTAGCTACAACCCCTAAATCGTGGGTAATAAAGATAATTGAAGAATTCACTTTTTGTTGAATATCTTTCAATAATTCTAAAATTTGTGCTTGGATCGTCACATCTAATGCGGTAGTTGGTTCATCAGCAATCAATATTTCCGGATAACAAATCAAAGCAACTGCGATAACAATCCGTTGACGTTGTCCACCGGAAAATTGGTGCGGATAATTTTTCAATCGTTTTTTAGCATTGGGAATTCCTACAAGTTCTAATAATTCCAAAGCTTTTTGTAAAGCATCTTTTTTAGATACTTTGGTATGTTTTAAGAGAGATTCAGCAATTTGTTTGCCAATCTTCATGGTTGGGTCAAGTGAAGTCATTGGATCTTGGAAAATCATCGAAATTTCTTTTCCACGAATTTTTTGCATTCGTCTTTCAGAATTTTTTAAAATATCTTCTCCACCAAACAAAATTTCACCATTTTTTACAAGCGCATTACTCGCTAATAGGCCCATGATACTTCTGGTTGTTACTGACTTTCCACTACCTGATTCGCCTACAATAGCCAGCGTTTCACCTTCATATAAATCAAAACTTACATCACGAATCGCTTGAACTTCTCCGGCAAAGGTAGCAAATGAAATTTCTAAATCTTTTACTTCTAAAACTTTTTTCATCGTATTCACTCCTTCATCTTCGGATCAAACGCATCTCGTAAACCATCTGCCAACAAATTGAATCCGATCATAATGACTGAAAGGACTACAGCTGGTATTGCCATTTGATAAGGTAAGAACAAGAATGTTTTATACCCATCATTTAATAATGTCCCAAGAGAAGCAGAAGGTGGCTTCAGCCCTAGCCCAATAAAGCTTAGGAAGGCCTCGAAGAAAATTGCCTCTGGAATACTAAACATCATCTGGACAATAATAACGCTAGAAATATTAGGTAGAATATGTTTAAAAGCAATTTTGGACCTACTTTCTCCTAAAGTTGTGGCAGCCAAGACGAACTCTTGATCCTTTAACTTGAGCGTCTGGCCCCGAACAATCCGCGCCATCGGAATCCAGTTGGTGATGGCCATCGCAGCTACGATTGAAAAGATCCCGGGTTTAAATATAACTAACATCAAGATCATGACAACCAAGTTCGGAATTCCCGATAAGACTTCTAAAATCCGCTGCATAATGGTATCAACTCGCCCGCCTAACAAGCCAGAAATGATCCCATAGGTGACCCCGAAAACAATATCCAGTGCAGCCGCAATAAAAGCAATCAATAAGGAAATGCGCACGCCCATAAATAGTCGACTTAATAAATCTCTTCCTAATCCATCTGTCCCAAGATAAAAATGGACATCATCCGGAACGTTGGCAGCCTCATATTTATCAACCATTTGACCACCGACCTCTGAAACTCCATTCAAACCATTAATATCAATTCCCGGAATTTTAGGAGGTAAGTTTATATAGCTGACATTTTGCTCGGTTGGATCATGAGGTGTAGCAAAAATCGTTACCACCGAAATTAAAATGACAATCAAAAGAAAGATCGATGAGAAGACAGCCGCTTTATTTTTTTTCAAACGTCGCCATGAATCTTGTAAAAAGTTCAGTGAAGGCGCCGTGATAGCCTCACGCTCAACTTTGGTACTTTTTTCTAACGGCTCAAATTCAGAAGACGGAATTTGCTCTAATTGGTCTTTAGTATAATTTGTATCTTCCATTATCCACGACTCCCTTCTGATACACGAATACGAGGATCAACAATACCGTATAACACATCGACAACAAAGATAATAGCCACTAACATTGTTGAATAAAGAATGGTTACTGCCATAATTGTTGGATAGTCATTGGTCATAATTGATTTAACAAATTGTTCACCGATCCCAGGTATTGCAAAAATATTTTCTACCACTAGGGAACCTGTCATTAATCCTACTGCTAAAGGACCAAGCAACGTTAAGATAGGGATTAAACTGTTACGTAATCCATGTCTAAAAGCTGTTTCCCAGCGACTTAACCCTTTTGATTTAGCTAATTCAACCTGGTCACTGTGTAATACTTCGACCATTTCGGTTCGTATAAAACGAGCGGAATCCGCCAAAGGTGACATTGCTAAAGCTAATGTAGGTAAAAGCGTATAAGCAAAACTATCCCATCTTGCAATTGGTAAAATTTCTAATTTGATAGCAAAAACATATTGTAGTAATACAGCAAATACAAAGTTAGGGATAGAACGACCTAAGATAGCAATTAAGGTACTCAAAGTATCCACCCATGTATTTTGTTTCATTGCTGAAATTGTCCCTAAAATGATGCCAAAAATGGTCCCAAAGCCAATTGCTTGCAGCCCTAATTGAACAGATGGACCAATACGTCCGCCTAACAAACTGGATACTGCTTGGTTTTTAAATTGGAAGGAGATACCAAAATCACCATGCATAATGTTTATCAAGTAGTTCCCATATTGTACGATCATCGGCTGATCCAGCCCCATTTGTTTATTTAATAGGGCAATTTGTTCTGGGCTTAATTTTTCAGCGTTAGTATATGGTGTTCCAGGCAAAAACTGCATCATGAAAAAGGTGATCGTTGCAATCAGCCATAAAGTGATTGCCATGAAAAACACACGCTTTAATAGATATTTAATAAAATCATTCACGTTTTTTCCCCCTATTTTTTTGACTTCTGAACAATATTTTTATACATTAGTTCTATCCTTATTTTTAAAACAAGAAAGGAAACTATCATGCGAATAAAAAAAAGTTCTTGGATCATCAGCCTAACAATTTTGTTAGTCAGCTTATTGCTTACAATCATCCAAAAAGATTTTTCCTTAACTGCTCTGTCAGATAATTTGTTTCTTTTTACACTATTTTTTCTGATCGTCGGCGGTTTTCTTTGGGTATTTTCTTCTGGATTTTTCGATAATTTTCAACGATCTTTCAAGAGAAGAAATAAAAAAACCAAAACAGCTGGTATGAAATTGTCAGAAGTCGGTCGGTCCAGCTTTCGTTTCTGGCTAGAACCTGCAGGAATTCTATTTTTATTAAGCCTGCTGACATTGCTATTAGCAATATTTTAATCAATAAAGACTGAGACGCTGCTAATTAGCAGTCATTTGTCTCAGTCTATTTTTTATCTTGAGATTGTCTTGAAAACTATTCTTCTATTGTAATCCATTTGAAATCATATTGCGCGCCTGCTGGATGAGCAACCAAACCATTTACTTTATCAGCTCTCATATGCGCAGTAGCTTTTTGATACAATGGAACAACACCTTGTTCTCCCATAATAATTTTTTCCGCTTCTACCAAGTTATCCCAACGTGCTTCTGAATCATTGGCATTTTCATTCGTTGCTTGCTCAATTTGTTCGTCATATTCATCATTACTCCAATGACCACGGTTATAGGAATTGCCAGTTTGGAATAAATCAAGGAAACTACTTGGGTCAGCATAGTCAGCACCCCAGCCGCCAATAGTTAAGTCAAAGTCACCTTCATTTGAACGATCTAAGCGAACCGAAAATGGTACAGAATTTAAATTAATATTTACGCCGTCTAAATTTGACTCGATGGATTCTTGAATAAACTCTTGGGATTTTTTAGATTTGTCTGTATCATCGGACAATAAGTCAACGTCTAATGAGTCGATATCTAATTCTTCTTTAGCTTTTTCCCAATATTCTTGTGCTTTGTCCTCGTCAAATTCTAATTGGTCTCCAGCATCTTCAGTAAACTCGCTATTACCATCAGGACTCGTAGACATATCTTCAGGTACTAAACCAACAGGTGCCAATGAACCATCCGCTAAAATTGAATTTACTAAAGCTTCTCTATCAATTGAATAAGAGATTGCTTTACGTAAGTTTTCATTACGGTATGGTGAATCTTCATCTTCTTGGTTCATTTCTAAATAGAAAGTAGAGGCTTCGGGTTGACTCACATACTCTGGATCATTCGCCATCTGTTGAGCTAGTTCTCCATCCAATTTAACGTCATCAGCTTGTCCATCTTGGAATAAATTCAAAGCAGTAGAGGCTTCTTTTACGACGGATACGTTAACTCTATCTAGGGCTACGTTATCTTGATCCCAGTACTCATCATTTTTTTCATAAGTCCAGTCAGTATCTGAACCAGGACCATCAAAATCAGCTAAAGCAAAAGGTCCGTTATAGACTGAGTTTTCGCTAGTAGATGCATAGTCATCGCCAAATTCTTCAACTGCATCTTGATTTTGTGGGAAGAAGATTGGAAAAGCAAGCAAGTTATCAAAATAATCAAGTGGTTTATCCAATGTGATTTCTAATTCATAATCGTCAACTGCTTCAATACCTAGTTCTTCTGGATCCTTCTCATCATTTATAATTTCTTCTCCGTTTTCAACTGCTTCAAAAAGATAGGCATACTCTGCAGCTGTTTCTGGGTCAACGGTACGTTGCCAACCAAAAACATAATCATCTGCCGTTACTGGGTCACCATTTGACCATTTTGCATCTTCACGCAATTTGATGTTATAGGTTGTTCCGTCTTCTGAAACGTCCGCTTCTTCTGCCGCTCCAGCAGGTTGAGGCGTATCATTTTCGTCCAAACGATAAATACCTTCATAAACATTATTTAATGCCGAAAAACTAACCGTATCTGTTGCTTGCGATAAATCTGCGGTTGGCATTTCTTGTTCTTCTACAAAGTTAAATTCGTTTTCTCCAGAACCGCCTCCTGCAGCTTCATCATCGCCTGAATCTTGTGTTGAGCCAGTTGTACAACCAGCAAGAACCAAGGTACATACTGCAAATAAACTAAAAACATATTGCTTTTTCACATTGCTTGCTCCTTCTTATTGGGAATTTTCAGAATTATTTTTCTGAAGTTATATAAGATTGTAATTATTAATTATTAAAAAATCAAGAGAAAAATGCAAATAAAATGAGGAATAAATAAGTTTCATTCAAAAAAGAGCGGTTTAACAACGTTTCCCATAATAAAAAAATCCCAGATATTTTATCTGGGATCGTCATTTATTGTAAAATCACTCTGTGACAAAGGTTGTTCGATAAGAAACCGTTCGACCAAATGGAAAAACTTGTAACCCTTCAAGCCGATCCGATTTTAAATAGGCAACTGCCCCTTGATATAAAGGTAGCACAGCGGCATCTTCTTCTACTAGCAGTTTTTCCATCTCTAATAATTTTTGCCAACGTGCATCGGGATCATTGGCTAAAGTCGTACGAGCTTCTTCTAATCCTTTATCATAATCTGGATTGTCATAGCCTGAAGTATTTAATCCGCTCTGAGAATCATAAAAATTCAAAAAGTCGATGGGATCTGCGTAATCAGGTGTCCAGGTGCCAAAAACTAAATCAAAGTCACCTTCTGTTTGTAAATCTAGACGATTTTGCAAGGGCACTGATTTTAATGTGATTTTTAGACCAGGAAGGGTTTCTTCTAATTGTCCTTGAATGTATTCAATCGTTTTTTTACTCATTGCTGCATCAGCTGAAAGTAATTCTAAAGTAATTTCATCTTGCCCCAGCTCTTCTTTCGCTTTTTCCCATGATTCTTGCGCTGCCTCTTTATCATAAGGCAAAAGATCACCGTTTTCTTCTCGGAAATCTTCATCTGTTGAAGGGTCCTTAGCAAAATCAGATGCCACAAAACCATCTAATGGCTTAGACCCATCAGCTAAAATGTTTTTGGCAAAGTTTTTCTTGTCGATTGCTTGCAAAATAGCTTTTCTGGCATTTACATTGCCAGTGACTTCTCGTTCTTGGTTAGGGCTTATATAGCCAACCAGCGCTTTAGGTTCGAAGTATGCTTGTTTGGCATCCTGATATTGTTGCGCGTAAGTATCTGCTAATAAAGTATAATCCAATTGGTCATCGTTAAATAAGTTGGTTCCGGTAGCCACTTCTTTTACTACTTGCACATTGATTGTTTCCATTTGGACATTGTCTTGATCCCAATATTCCGGATTTTTTTCTAGTGTCCAAGTTTCATTATTACCATCCCAATCGTTAATTACGAAAGGTCCATTGCCAATAAAGTTTTCAGTGCTGGTCCCATATTGTTTTCCTTTATCTTCTGCAAATTCTTTTTGTTTAGGCATAAAAGGAGTTCCCGTCAGAATTTCAGGTAAAAAAGGCAATGGATCTTCTAGTTGAAGCTCCAAAGTACTATCATCAGTTGCTTTAGCGCCTAATTCATCCACATTTTTATCGCCCTCACGAATTTTTCGGCCATTTTTTAAAATATCCATTCGGTTACTACTGCTAGACGCTGTATCAGGATCAACTACCGTTTGAAACGCATAGACAAAGTCCGCTGCTTTAACCGGAGTGCCATCACTATAGTTCGTATCTTTTAACTTAAACGTATATGTTAGCCCGTCATCGCTAACTTCTGGCTCTTCACTGGCTAAAGCTAATTCTGGTTCACCGCCTTCATCATAACGATACAAACCTTCTGTTACTTGACCTATCATATCGGAACTATTCACATCGGTATATTGAGCACTATCTAAAGTGGTCAACTCACCTGAAAGCGAGACCGAAATTTCTTGTGCCGCTGAACCAGCGCCCGAATTCCCATCTTCAGTATCCTCATTATTAAAACAACCAGTAAGTATAAATAATGTTGTAACCAACAAAAAACCTAACTTTTTCATAGCCTCTTCTCCTTATAATTTTTTCACCACATAATTAAATATCGTCATTTCATTTGGTTGAACTTCAAACGCAAAATCTGGATGCCATTGCACGGCTAATAAACGTCGTGGTTTATTTTCCACAGCTTCAATAACACCGTCTGAACAAAAGGCAGACTCTGTCAGAATGCTCGATACACGATTTAATGCTTGATTATGAAACGAGTTAACATTTGTTTTTGCTCCATAAATCTGTTGTAAAATACTATCCTCTTGAGTGAGCAGTTCATGTGAAGGTTGTTCTTTAGGGATCGGATTTTGCATATGTAAAATCTTGGTAAACGATCGCAGTTCTTGTTTTAAATCACCACCAAAAAAGACATTCATCAATTGCATCCCACGACAAACTGCAAACACCGGCTTGTTTTGTAATAATGCTTCTTCTAAAAGTGCTAATTCGAAACGATCGCGAGCTTCAGAATAATCTCCTTGTACGGTTTGGGTCTGTTTATAAAATTTAGGCGAGACATCTTGTCCACCTGCTAAAATTAACTTGTCAATTTGAGAAATGTACTCTTTGGCTAAGTCTTCTGCGCCAATAGGTAAAACAAAAGGTAACCCGCCCGCTTTTTGGACTGCCTTTACATAACCACCAGGCGTATAACTGACAGGTAAATGGTGTAACACTTCACCTGAGTCCATTACTTCATTTGCGGCAATTCCAATAATTTGGCGCCCCATATGCATCCTCCTTTCTCTTTACTTGGTAAAATCATAGCTTTTTGGTTTACATCTGTCAACAAATGAATCTACAAAAAATAAAAGACAATTTTTGGCTATTAAAAAGGGCCAAACGATTTCAAATAGCATGAAATCGTTTGGTCCTACTTTTTAATCGTCCAAACAACGTTTAAACTAGTCAGCTGAATTTATTCCAGTGGTTCATCTTGATAGCTATCATCAGCAGGATCTTGAGGTTTGTCAATTAAGACTTTACGTGGTTTGCTGCCTTCTGATGCACCTACAACATGGTTGGCTTCTAATTCATCAACTAAACGGGCTGCTCGATTATAACCAATTCTAAAACGACGTTGGAGTAAAGAAACGCTGGCTGTTTGCATGTCAACAACCAATTCCTTGGCTTGATCATACAACTCGTCTTCAGATTCTTCTTGCTTATCTTTGGCCACTTCTTCATCCGTTACCATCATTTTTTCTTCATAGTTAGCGCCTTGTTGATCAGTAACAAATTTAACGACTTCTTCCACATCATGGTCAGATATAAAGGCGCCTTGAACACGAATCCCTTTATTTTCACCCATAGGTAAGAACAGCATATCTCCTCGGCCAAGTAGTTTTTCCGCCCCATTTGAATCAATAATCGTGCGAGAATCGGTCCCGCTAGATACGGCAAAGGCAATTCGCGATGGCACATTTGCCTTGATAATTCCAGTAATAACGTCAACGCTTGGACGTTGAGTTGCTAAAATCATGTGTATACCTGCTGCCCGCGCCATTTGCGCCAAGCGGGTAATGGCATCTTCAACCTCATTACTGGCCACCATCATCAAATCAGCCAATTCATCTACAATGACCACAATAAATGGCATTGTTGGATATTTTTGGTCTTCTGTTTGATTTTTTTGTTTGATCATTTCGTTGTAGCCAGTGATATTGCGTACCCCTGTTGCGGCAAATTTTTCATACCGTTCTTCCATTTCTTTGACCACTTTTTGTAAAGCTTGCGCAGCTTTTCGCGGATTTGTTACCACGGGGGTCAAAAGATGAGGGATCCCGTTATATACGTTTAACTCTACCATTTTCGGATCGACCATCATTAGTTTAACCTCATGAGGTTTTGCCTGCATTAAAATACTCGTGATGATGCCATTAATAGCAACCGACTTCCCACTACCAGTCGAACCAGCGACTAACAAATGGGGCATCTTAGTTAAATCAACAGTCTGTATTTTTCCAGAAATATCTCGTCCCAATGGAACTTCTAGGATATGATCAGAATGAGCAGGCGTTTCATCGTTCATTTCTCTAAAAGCCACAGTGCTAACTGTTTCATTAGGTACCTCAATACCAATTAATGATTTGCCTGGAATAGGTGCTTCCATACGAATATCTTTAGCAGCAAGTGCCAGAGCAATATCATCGGAAAGATTGACAATTTTGCTGACTTTAACACCAATTGCCGGTTCAATTTCGTATTTAGTCACAGATGGCCCTAAACTAGCCTTGACCACTTTAGCATTGACACCGAAACTTTTGAAAGTCTTTTCCAGGATTGCAATATTACTTTCAATTTTTTTATATTCACCGCTTTGATCCGTCGGTTTGGGCTGCGATAAAAGAGTTGACGGCGGTAATTCGTAATCTTCATCTTCTACTTCTTGTGAAATTTCAAATTCCAGAGGTTTACCGTCATCTACTGGTTCTTCTGTTGATGGCTCATTTTTAGCGTCATTTTCTGTTTTTTTACTAGCGGCCTGACTTTGTTGGTAACTATCAATAGGAACAAAACTTAATTGTTCTGGCTCGCCGGTAGCTTCTTCTTTTTGCTCCTGTGCTAATTTTTCTGCCTCAGACAGAGAACGAACTTGATTTTTTTCTTGCTCTTTTAATTGTTGTAGTGCAGCTTCTCGCTCTTGTGCTTGTTTTTGTTCTTTTTCTTCCTTTTTCGCTTGCTTTTTGGCTTCTTTATCCGCTTGTTTTTTCGCTTTTTTCTCTGGATTACCTTCAATCAACTTTTGCATTTTTTCTTTTACTTCATGTAAAAGTTCTAACAGTTGCTGGCTATCCAGTGAACTAACAAAGTAACCACCCAGAATAATCAAAAGAACAGCAATCACATAACTGCCGATTTTTGCAACTAAGAAAAATGTTGCTTGATAGAGCAGTGCACCTAACATGCCACCGCCAACATTAGCACTTACTTGATCACCTTGGATGTCACTTAATAAAATTCGCCAAGTTGTTAATAAAATCTGCGGATCATCTGTTTGAATTTTACCAAATAACTGTGCATGGAAAAAAATTAACACACCTAAATAAATCAGAAGTCCACCAACAATCTTTCTTCCATGAGTTACTTTAGCCTCATTATTTTTGACCATTACCCATAAACCATAACCTGCTAGCAAGACACAAAGGAAGGGATAAGTATTTCCGCCAATAATCCGAAAACCATTTGCTATTAGCGTTCCAAGAAAGCCTAATTGAAATAATGCAAATACTGAAAATAAAATAAATAAAAACCCAAATACAATCAGCATTAATTTTTCTTGCTGGCGCATTTGTTTTTTTGTCTTACGTTTTTTTGAGCGTTTCTTTTTTTGTGCCATGTCATCCCTCTTTTCATTCTTATCCATTATACAAAAAAAAAGAAGGGAACAAAAGTTTCTTCCCTACTTTCTTTAAATTTTTATCAATCAGGTGATACGTCTTCTCCAAACCATTTTTCCGAAATCTCTGCAAATTCACCATTATCTTGTAGTTCTTGTAAACCATCATTAATTTCTGCTAATAATTCATCATCATCTTGTCTAACACCCACCGCGAAATTTTCATCCTCATAAGGCGTTTCAACCAAATTAAAATCATCCATCTTTTCATTTTGGTTTAAATAGTATTCAGCATAGACTCTATCAATCAGAAGCCCATCGATTCGCCCGCTTTCTAAATCAATAAATGCCTCATTAAAACTGTCATAAAGCGTGGCGTCCTCACCTTCTACAATATCTTTTAATGCTTCTGGTTCTTGATTGAATGAATTATAGCCAGAGGAGCCTTCTTGAGCGCCCAGTATTTTCCCATCCATCTGGTCGATTGAATCAATATTACTATCTTTGGAAGTAACTAATAACTGGCTATTGCTCATGTAAGGTTCTGAAAAAGCTACCTCTTCTTCCCGTTCAGGCGTTTGGCTGTAGCCATTCCAAATCATATCAATCGTTCCATTATTCAATTCTGTTTCTTTCATAGACCAATCAATTGGCTGAAATGCGACTTCGGTATCATTTAAAGCAAATACAGCTTCAGCTAACTCGATATCAAAACCGGTTAAATTCCCATCATCATCACGAAAACCCATAGGTACAAATGTATCATCCAAACCGACAACAACATCTGCATCTTCATTATTTCCTGCTCGCTCGTTTTCTCCAGAAGAACAAGCGCCTAATACAAAGACACTCACCAAAACAAGGCCTAATCCTTTTAATTTTTTCATCTCTCTTCCTCCTAGTTAATTTCTGAAACCTCTAACAAATTGTCTGCAATATTTTCAGCAAAAGTCATATCATGCGTAACCACCAATTGAGTAACGCCTTGTTGCTTCAGTCCCAAAATGATTCGTTCAACGTGTTCACGTAAAGCAGGATCCAATGCACTCGTAGGTTCATCATAGGCTAATACTTTAGGATCCATTGCCATTGCTCTAGCAATCGCTACTCGTTGTTTTTGGCCGCCAGATAATTGATAAGGATATTGTTGCAACAACGATTCTATACCTAATTGAGCGGCAATATCTTCTGCTTTTTTAGTATAGACTTCCTTTTCTTCTTGTAGCGCTAATCTGGGTGCTAACACAATATTTTCAAAAACATTTAAATGGGGAAATAATTCAAATTCTTGGAATACAACTCCTACCACTTGTTCTTGATTTTTTGAACTTACTGGATCAAACTTTTCTCCATCTAATAGGAAATCTCCACTGTCGATCGTTTCTAGCCCTGCCAAAGTTCGCAGCAAAGTCGTTTTTCCACCTCCAGAAGGTCCTACTATAGCTAAAATCGATCCGTCTGGAATTGTTAGATCTAACGAATTAATCACTTTTTTTGAACCAAAAGATTTACTGACATTTTTAAGTTCTAACATAGAATTTTTCCTCCTAACGATAATAATTCATACGTTTTTCTAACATACGAAGAATAAGAGTAAACACAGCTGTCATAAGTAGGTACAAAATCCCTACACCTAACAGAGGAACTAACGAGACGTCACGTTCCATCGCCACTTTTCCGATGCGCATCACATCTTGTAGACCTAGAATATAAACTAACGAAGTATCTTTTACCAAATTAATAATTTCGTTTCCAACAGAAGGCAAAGTGATTTTTACAACTTGGGGAATAATAATTTTTCGTAACGTTTGCCCGTAAGTCAAGCGTAATACCCGAGCCGCTTCATACTGTCCATTAGGTATCGATTGAATACCTCCACGAAAAATTTCTGCAAAGTATGCTGCATAGTTAAAGATAAAAGCAATTAATGCTGCTTCAAAACGATCGAATACAATTCCCATAATAGGTAGCCCATAAAAAACGAAGATTAGCTGGAGCAAAAGTGGAGTCCCGCGCATCAGCCAAACATAAACTTGAATGATTGACTTGAAAATTTTCGACCGACTACATAATACGAATGCTAGAATAATACCAATAGGAACTGACCCAATGATAGTTAAACCAAATAAGCGAAAAGTTACTTCCATTCCTGTAAATAATTGCGGAAAAATAGAAATCAAATAACTCATATAAATCCTCCTTTAAAATAAAAATGTCCTCTGGTTTTACCCAGAGGACGCAAAATACGTGGTTCCACCTCAATTTATCTTTCCCTTACAGAAAAGACCTCAGTTAGTTACTGATTGAAAAATAAAAAAGTCCTTTAGCCAAATGGCTAAAGGACGTCAATTACGCGGTTCCACCTTTATTTATTCATTCTTCGCAGAATAAAACTCAATAAGTCATCAATCAATAACTTTGGCTATAACGGGCTACCCGGACTTTTCTACTTTTTCTTCAAAAAATCGACTCCAAGATGTGTTTCACCATAATTTCATTGTCTCTTCTCACCTGCCAGAGACTCTCTTAAAACAAAACTAAAGTTACTCTTCTTTTCGATGTCGTTTATTTAAGTTGTTCCTCACTTTACGCCCATCAGTTAAAAAAGTCAAGCATTTTTATCAGGAAAATAATTTCTCATAAAAACCAACCAGTTAAAGCAAGGCGATAAGTGGAGCGGTCATTTATAAAACCGCAAGAATAAAGACATTATGTCATTTTTTAGACCTAAGTGAACAAATGCAAGATCCATAAACGCTGTTACTGAACCCCAGTCAAGGGCAACAAGGTCTATAATAGTAGTGAGAACCGACAGAATTTACTATTTTCAGTTTGGCGAAATAGCATTTTTTGGTTACAATAGGCAAAAAGACTCTTTCTATAAGGCGGGTTAAACGTGAAACAGCAAAAGTTACAAGAAATTTATCCTACATCTTCTATACATGCTTTTCCAACAGTTGATACAGACTATTTATCCATTGCTGTAGCACACGGTTTTTTATGGATACCACAAAAAAATCTATCACCAACTGAAAAAAAGCTGTTGCAAGCCATTGCTATTACTAACCCAGCAACTATCCCTACTGCTGGAAAAGAGCGCCCCTGGTATGCTGCTTTGTTCTCTGATACGTCGGCCCCAGCAGACGAGGGAGCTTTTCGTCTGATCCAAATCAAATGTCACGCTTTGGAAAAAAACGATCTTGCAGCTTTACATGAAGAAATGTCCACGATTTTACCCCATACAGTCGATTTATTTTTTCTTAGTGAAAGTTATGGGATCATCGTCGAGTCTTTCAGCGAAGATGCATTAACTACAGAAGAACTAGAGGGCCTGTTTTTAGCTTTAGACAGTGACTTTAATAGCTACACGCGACTTTTCAGTGGAGCCTTCCATTCTTTTGAAGCTGACTTCACTCAACTTTTATTTGAAGAAGAGCAACTGTTTCTTTATTTACTCGAACATGATACACAAACTAAAAGCTTTGATATGGGAACGGCCATTATCCCATTTTTTGCTATTCATGACGTCACTAAAAGTTATCTGATGCGAACTCTATTTGCCGAATGGTTTGATGCAGAACTTGAACAAATCATCTGTACGCTTTGGCAAACACAAGGCAATATTAGTTCAGCAGCCAAAGAACTATTCATGCATCGCAACACATTGCAATACAAAGTCGATAAATTTCAACAACGGTCCAATACGAACTTGAAAAAAATGGACGATCTATTCTTATGCTATTTACTAGTTCTCTCTTGTGAAAATTCAAACTGAATTTACAAGGTGCACAAAAAACACTGACTTTTTTGTGCACCTTTACATTGAGTTTGTAAACCGTTTTCATTTACAGTATATATAACAAATCAATTTGAAAGAAGGAACAAACTTATGGTAGAAATGTCCTTAAAAGAGATCGGTAAAAAATATGATAATGCCGAGCAATTTTCTGTCAGCGATTTCAATCTAAATATAAAAGATCGTGAGTTCATTGTTTTTGTCGGACCTTCCGGCTGCGGAAAATCGACCACATTACGCATGATTGCCGGATTAGAAGATATCACAGCCGGTGAATTAAAAATTGGAGATAAAGTGATGAACGATGTTGCTCCTAAAGATCGCGATATCGCGATGGTTTTCCAAAACTACGCATTGTATCCACACATGACTGTCTATGACAATATGGCATTTGGCCTGAAATTACGTAAATACAATAAAACAGAAATAAAAAAAAGGGTTGAAAATGCTGCAGATATCTTAGGGTTAACTGAATATTTGGATCGCAAACCTGCTGCACTATCTGGCGGGCAACGTCAACGTGTCGCTTTAGGCCGCGCTATCGTCCGCGATGCAAAAGTATTCTTGATGGACGAGCCATTATCCAACTTAGACGCTAAATTGCGCGTTGCTATGCGGGCAGAAATCGCTAAATTGCACCGCAGACTTAAAACCACGACGATTTACGTTACACATGACCAAACTGAAGCGATGACTATGGCAGACCGGATTGTTATCATGAAAGATGGAATTGTCCAACAAATCGGTACACCAAAAGAAGTGTACAATACACCAGTGAATGAATTTGTTGCTGGGTTTATCGGTTCTCCGGCGATGAACTTCTTCAATGTTACCTTAAAAGACGGTGAAATCACAGACGATTACGGATTAAAACTTCGCATTCCTGAAGGTCGTAATAAAACACTAGTTGAAAAGGGCTATGATGGCAAAGAAATCACTTTTGGCATTCGTCCAGAAGATATTCATGGTGAGCAAGTGGTGATCGATGCCGCACCCGAAGCCACCGTACACGCCGAAGTTGTTGTGTCCGAATTGCTGGGTGCAGAAACAATGCTATATACAAAAATTGGAGATACAGAATTCATTTCGAAAGTCGACGCACGTGATTTCCATGAACCAGAAGAAATGGTCGACTTGAGTTTTAACCTCAACAAAGCACATTTTTTTGACAAAGACACAGAAGAAGTCATTCGTTAGTTTTTTTAATATAACATTTTCCCATTGCCACTTTTAGGAGAAGCAATGGGAATAAGATTTAGCAAAAAATGGCAACCAGCTTAAATTGAGTAAAAGAATGCTATTTTGTTCCTCGAAATCTTGATAATGAGTAAAGAAAACTAGTTTTGTTACTCAAAAATAAAATAACGAGTAACGGATAGCTAATTCGTTACTCGTTAATTATTATAAACCACTAAAAAACATCTAATTTGCACGCTAATGTTTAATATTGAGCAATGAACAGCGGATTCGTTACTCGTTAATGCAATATTGAGTAATCGTTTAACAATTCGTTACTCAAAAATACATTAATGAGTAATAAAAAGCAAAAACGTTACTCAATTGACATAATTAAAGTGAAAAGATCCGAACAATAGAAAGATTACTCGATCTTTCTATTGTTCATATATTTTGCTTATACCTAATACTTTTTATTCCTTTTCGTCCATTGCTTCTTTTAACGCAATCGCAAGCGGGCTTTCTTCGGGTTCTTCGGGTTTTGAGTATTTCTTCAAAAGTTGTTTTTCTTCCTGTTTAGATATTTTTTTCTTTTGATCTTTTTTGTTTGGAATTTTTTCGGTAATGCCATCAAATTTACAACGGAAATAGGCACCATTTTTGCCTTCAATGATTTCCATTTTCTTATGGCATTGCGGACAACGATGATTACTTACTTTAGGGTCTTTACGACGATGATAGTTACATTCTGAGTTAGAGCAAACATAAATTTTACCATCACGAGTACTTTTTTCCCGCAAGAAAGAACCACATTCAGGACATTTTTTTTGTGTTAAAGAAAAGTCTTGATATTTTTGCTGGCTTTGTTTGACTTCTTGGACAAGCTGTTTGGTATCTTTTTCAATTTGTAGTAAAAACTTGTCACTGGAAAATTTCCCTTGGGCGATCGCCTCAAGCTCGTCTTCCCATTTTTTAGTTAAATCAGGCGTTACTAATGATGGATTCACCAAATCTAACAATTGCTTACCTTTTGGAGATACCTGCAAACCACTAGGCGTTCTTTCCATCAATTCAGACCGAAGTAATTTTTCAATAATTTCCGCCCGAGTGGCGGGTGTACCTAAACCAAATTTTTCCATTTTTGCCAACAATGTTCCTTCATTCAAAGGTTTTGGCGGTTTGGTTAATTCTTTTTTGACGGAAAAATTCGGTTGAATTTTTTGGCCTTCCTGCCATTTATTGACAGATCCTGATTTCTCTTCTTGTACTTTCCATCCCGCTTCAATAATTTTATTTTGCGTAAATACGAAAGACTCATCAGCAAAGTTAACCGTTGCTTTTTGTTGCAGTCTTTTGTGCGGTTTCGCAAACAACATCAGAAAACGACTTACAATCATATTATAGATTTTTTGTTCATCATTTGAAAACTTGGCTGCATTAACACGTTGTTCTGTAGGAATCAAACCCGAGTGATCAGATACCTTGGCATCATTAAAAACGGCTTTTTGCTGTACGTTAGCTCCTGATTTGATATATTCTTTTACCTCAGGTGCAAAGTTTGCAACAGCTTGCAGGCGCTCTTTCATTGTTTTTTTCATGTCATTAGTTAAATATTTGCTGTCTGTACGTGGATAAGTAACTACTTTATGGGTTTCGTACAAACTTTGTACCAATGACAGCGTCTTTTTAGCTGAAAAGCCATATCGTTGGTTTGCTTCTCTTTGAATTTCAGTTAAATCGTAGGGTAATGGCGCGTTTTCTGTTTTAGTTTTTTCTGACACTGAAGTTACAGTCCCCGCATGTTGTCCCATTTGTTCGATTACCTTTTGTGCCTCTTGCGATTCTTTTAATTCATATGGATTTTTTTGTAGACGGGGCGCTTTTTGTCCGGCCACTTCTAGTTCAATAACGTAATAGGTTTGCGGCCGAAATTTATCAATTTGTTTTTCTTGTTGCCGTACAAATGATAATGTAGGTGTCTGAACTCTACCAGCACTCAAACTATCATCATATTTTACCGTTAAAGCTCTTGAAATATTCAGTCCCACTAACCAGTCTGCCTTTGATCTAGCCAGTGCTGATTCATAAAGTGCATCGTATTCTTTAGCTGGTTTTAATTGTTTAAAGCCCTCTTTTATGGCTTTATTCGTTTGCGAGGAGATCCATAAACGTTTCACTGGTTTATCAAAATGAATCCATTCCAGAATCCAACGGGCAACTAATTCCCCTTCTCTTCCGGCATCAGTCGCAATAACAAATTCATTTATATCCTTACGATGAGCAAGTTGCTTAATTGCTTTTAGTTGTTGTCCAGTTTTAGGTAATGGTTTAATCCCAATATTTTTAGGAATCATCGGCAATGTTTCCATTTGCCACGTTTGCCAATTTTTATTAATATCTTCTGGCATTTTTAGACCCAATAAATGACCGAGGGCCCATGTGACAATCACATTTGGGCCTTCGTAGTAATTCTTTGTCTTTTTATTAGCTCCTAATACTTTGCTTAGGTCTTTGGCAACGCTTGGTTTTTCCGCTAGAATTAGTTGCTTCATAAAATTTCCTTTCGCTTTCGATTGTGATTGGCTGATAATTTTTTAGTAATGCCAATCCTTTATATTGCTGCAAATCATCATCGCACTCTTCACACCAACGTTCTTCCCCATCATTCCAGAAAGCGCTCAAAAAGTTGGTTTTAGAATTAATATATGTATAATTTTTACAAATTAAATCCCATTTTTCTTGAAAAAACTGTATTGCGTCATCTAATGACAAAAAACTGGTCTCTTCTTCAATATCTTTTTCCCATTCTTCAAAGAACCACCATGGTTCATTATCGCCATACATGGTTATTACCTGATACATAGTCTCACTCCTTAAATTACTTTCTAAGGTAATCGTATTGAGTTTTAAAAAAAGTTGCAATGAATCAGCTTGTGAAAAAGTACGCCGGTAATGTAATTTATACAATAAAAGACAGGAAAATTTCCTGCCTTCTACGATTATACATATTGCAACGTTTTTGCTGCTTTATACGCGTGGTCAATCAAGCCGCCGCCTAAACATTCATCACCATCATAAAAAACGACTGCTTGTCCTGGCGTAATAGCCCGTACTGGTTCATCAAAAATGACTTCAGCTCGTTCGTTTTCTATTAAACGAACGGTCACTGCTGTATCTTTTTGACGGTAACGGAATTTTGCTGTACAACGAAATTCTGTTGGTTTTACTTCATCAGTTGTAAAGTGAACTTCACTCGCATCTAAGCGATCAGCATATAGCTCAGGGTTTTCAAAACCTTGACCTACATACAAAGTATTAGCAGCTAGATCTTTACCGATAACAAACCAAGGTTCACTATTTTTACCACCACCGCCAATGCCTAAACCTTGACGTTGACCAATCGTATAATACATTAATCCATCATGTTGACCTTTGATTTCACCATCTAAAGTGACCATATTGCCTTTTTGTGCTGGTAAATAATTACTTAAAAATTGTTTGAAATTCCGTTCGCCAATAAAACATACGCCAGTAGAGTCTTTTTTCTTAGCCGTCGCAAGTCCAGCTTCTTCTGCCATTTCTCGAACTTTTGGTTTTTCAATATTACCCAAAGGGAACATGACTTTGGCTAGTTGTTCTTGTGATAGTTGACTTAAAAAGTACGTTTGATCTTTATTATGATCCGCACCACGCAACATATGTACTACGCCATTTTCATCTTTTTCCACTTGCGCATAGTGACCCGTTGCTACGTAATTAGCACCTAAATCCATCGCATAATCTAAGAAAGCCTTAAACTTAATTTCTTTGTTACACATTACATCTGGATTCGGCGTACGTCCTGCACGATACTCCGCTAAGAAATATTCAAATACTCGATCCCAATATTCTTTTTCAAAGTTAACCGAGTAGTATGGGATCCCAATTTGGGCGGCTACTTTGGCCACATCTTTATAATCTTCAGTCGCTGTACAAACACCATTTTCATCGGTGTCGTCCCAGTTTTTCATAAAAATACCGACCACATCATACCCTTGTTCTTTCAACAAAAGAGCCGTAACAGAGGAATCTACCCCGCCGCTCATTCCGACGACAACCCGTGTGTTGCTGTTGTCTGTCATGCTATCACCATCATTTCAATATAGATTCTGAAATATCTACGATTTGAAGGTCGCAACTTTTCCAGTAATTGCCATTATACAGCAGAATCCAAAGAATTTCACGTACGGATTCTTAACTCAAATAATCCAATATAAATTTTTAAAAATTTTACAACTTATAAAATAGTTGCTGAGCAGATTTTTCTACACTAAAAAATGAGGAAGGAAATGGCGATCTTTTACTCGATAACTGAAAGTTGAGGAAGAAAATTGTAAAGCATTACTCATTAAATCAACAACGAGGAAGGAAACCAAAATCTATTACTCAAAAACAACTAAAAAACTATTGAAAAAGTTAAAAATAGCTGAAAATGAAGAGGAAAATGGAGGTCTTTTACTCAATATTTAAAAGATAAGTAAGAGAACAATAAAACGTTCCTCAAAAAATTAATAACGAGGAAAGAAAACAAAATTTGTTACCCAATAAATCGTTAAGTGCCAAAAGTCGAACTTTCCTCGATCCTTTTTCAAAGCTACACAATATAAGCGTTCATAAAAATACTTTAAAAAACGGTTTATGTTTTGTTAAAAAGATATACTTTCTTTGCAATCAAAAAGACTTGCAAATCATATTTTGCAAGTCTTTTAACACTAAGCTATTTTTTACGCTTTTTCAAACAAACCACGATCTATAAAACCGTCCATCAAAAAATAAAACTGTTCTTGCAACACTTCATTCTTATTTTTAAAAATGTTGACTGCTTTTAAACCGTTAGCTGTAGTCACTGACATCTTTATTTTTTGGATATTTTTATCTACAGTAATTTTCAACTTGAGACCTTCTTTACTCTGTGGAGTTGCTTCAAGGGGTCGAACCAGTTGAAAATTGCCACTAGATGTTTCGGTAAATCCATTGTCACGCAAAGTATATTTTTTAGCGGTTGGAGCTAATTTATATGTAGTATCTGCGCCTAAAACTGTTGTTTTTTCTTGAAAAGCCATTTTTTCACCTCATTAATTGCTTTTACTTTTATTATAAAGGCTCTCAATTGGTTTTTCTAGTGTTTCTTTTTTAAACGTTGAACTATATCAATGATGGTTTGTGCAAAAAGGTCAATTTCTTCTTGCGTATTTCCGTAACCAAAGCTAATTCGAACAGATTCGTTAATCGCTGTCGAACCCTGACCATACATTGCTTCAAGCACATGAGAAGGCTCAACATTGCCCGCTGTACAAGCAGAGCCGGTAGAAATCGCAAAACCTTTTAAGTCCAGATGCATCAACATTAAATCATTGGAAATACCGGGAAATTGCAAATTCAATACGTGAGTCAATTTGTTATTTGTATCGCCATTCAAGTGATACTCAATTCCTTGTGCTGCTAAGTCGTCCAATAACTTGGTAGAAAATCCCTGATACTTTTCTTGATTGTTGTCTTGGATTTTTGCAGGTAATAGTTCAATTGCCTTAGCCATTGCACAAATGGCAGCTAAGTTTTGAGTACCTGCTCGTCTTTTTTCTTCTTGCTCACCGCCATGTAAAAAGGACGGCAGCGAGATATCATCACGCTTATATAAAAAGCCAACGCCTTTAGGACCGTTGAATTTATGAGCAGATACGCTTAATAAGTCTACTAGTAATTCGTTCGGGTGGACAGCGATTTTCCCATAAGATTGAACGGCATCCGTATGAAAAACTGCTGGATGATCGCGCAATAGTTCACCAATTTCAGCAATTGGAAAAAGATTCCCCGTTTCGTTATTTGCCATCATAACAGAAACTAAAATTGTGTCATCGCGCAAAGCTTTTTTTACTTTATCAACGGCCAACTGCCCTTTTTCATCTACCGGCAAATAGGTTACTTCAAACCCTATCTGTTCTAAATATTTTACCGTATTTAAAACAGCCGGATGTTCAACTGCGGTTGTGATAATATGTTTTCCTTGACCTTGTTTTGCTAGAGCTGTCTCAATTAACGCCGTGTTATCACTTTCCGTGCCGCCGCTGTTAAAAATAATTTCATGCGGTTTTACTTGCATACTATCGGCAATGACTTGACGTGCATCTTCTAATTTGGCCTGCCCGCTGCGCCCATATTGATGAATACTGGAGGGATTACCAAAAGAGTCAGTCATTACTTGAGTCATTTCTTCAATCACAGCTGGATGCATAGGCGTCGTTGCTGCATGATCTAAATAAACCATCTTCTCACCTTCTTTGTTTACAACTTAAAACATCATTGCGAAAAATACCAATGAAAAAACTTGGTTCATTTTTTCATTGGCTGCTATTTTATAAAAAGTCTTTGTCCACTTTACTAAACAAGGGGCTCATCGGTGTATTCTCATGAATTCTTTTGACTGCTTCGCCCAAAAGTTTTGAACAAGTAATATAGGTAATGTTTTTCGGGTGACGACTCTCTTGTGTTAAGCAGGAATCTGTTACACAAACATCAGCAATTTCCGATTGTTCTAGTGTCTCTTTGGCCCCATCAGAAAGTAAAGCATGAGAAGCACACGCATAAATTTCTTTTGCGCCATTTGCTTTTAAAAGTTCACTAGCATTGGCAAAAGTTTTTCCTGAATTTAGAATATCATCAACCAGAATACAGTTTCTATTTTCCACATCGCCAATCACATATCCCTCGTCTGTTTCAGTCTCGCCTTGATCTACAATTGCGATCGTCGTATCCAAATATTCTGCTAAGCTGCGTGCCCGTTGAACACCGCTATTTTTAGGTGAAACAACCACATAATCATCGCCACACATTCCTTTTGCTCGATAATACTGAGCAAATAACGGCATTGTAAATAAATTATCAACCGGAATATCAAAAAAGCCCTGAACTTGAACTGTATGAAGATCTAGCGTCAATACCCGAGTAGCACCAGCTTCGACAATTAGGTTGGCAATCAACTTAGCCGTAATAGGCTCATGTGGATTTGCTGTACGATCTTGCCGAGCGTATGCATAATATGGTAAGACCACGCTAATTGTTTTAGCGCTAGCTCGTTTCATCGCATCAATCATAATCAATAACTCCATATAGTAATCATTGACTGGTTGATTGGTTGCTTGAATGATAAACGTATTTACTCCGCGTACGCTTTCCTCAATGCTGATAGAAATCTCTCCATCACTGAAACTTTTTATTGTGCATTCACCTAATTCTGTGCCAAAAACCTGGGCAACTTTTTTTGCCAACGGGATATTACCATTTAAACTAAAAAATTTCAACGATTCATCTTCATATTTTGCGACCATGAGTGCCTCCAATTTAACTATTTTCTTTATTTTACCACATTTTCATTCTATTTTACCATGCGTTTTAAGGCAAGGAAATCGTTCCATTTATCCACTTTGCCGGAATAACCTTCTGGTAATTCCCCCAGTTATCATGAATCTTTAAATAGCGTTTGCCTTCAGTTGTTTCCTTATAAGCGTAAGCAACTACCCAATGATTGCCATAGGTGCTGCCTAGCAGTTTGTTTAGTCCGACAATTACTGGTTGTCCTTGGTCAATTCGTTTAACCACTCGTTGCCAGC